>CAZHOC010000607.1:0-4401 GCA_964534295.1 uncultured Bacteroidia bacterium
ATACGGAGACCTTTACGCATTACAATACAGGTCAGGCGAGAGGTAATCTTAGTCATCCATTTGTTTATAGCATCTATGAATCCGAGGATGGTATCCTCTGGGTGGGCAGTGAAACGGGCCTCAATCGCCTAGAACGAAGTCCAGAAGGCAAACCTCTGACTTTTCATGCCTATGAGCTTTCCCCTCGGGGAACGCCTATCTCTTATGATGATGAACTGCGGCACAACTTTATTAAAGTAATCCAAGGCTCCCAATACTTTAAAAATACTCTCTGGATTGGCACTAGTATCGGTCTTAAGAAACTAAGCTACGATCCTCGTGAACCATCCAATTTCAGCTGCCAGACTTATTACAATCAAGCAGGCGTAGGTTTAAATCATCAATTTGTGGCCGATGTATTGGAGATCGAATCGGAAGCTGAGCTTTGGATTGCCACTTATAACGGCCTTAACATTCTTGATCTTACAACGGGCCGCTTTAGGTATGCCAAAGCCAACAAAAATCAATCTGGCAGTATCCCCAACAATACACTTAAAAGCCTATATCTGGATAAATTTGGAGTAGCCTGGGTGGGCACGGATAAGGGCTTAAGTATGCTCAACCTCAATGCGCGCCCTTTTAGACATTTAGATCTCGATGTCGATATTTATCCCAACAACAACCTCATTACCACGGTGGAAGCCTCTAGCGACGGTCAAGGTTTTTGGGTAGGCAGCAATGGTGGGGGCCTAAACTACATCTTCCCCTCCAAGGAAGGGAAAGACTGGCAGTTTCAGCACTTTCCCATCCGCTCAAAAGAGATTCAAGACTTAGCCAATTTTATCAAAGATATTGCGATCAGTCCTGAAGGAGAACTATGGGTAGCCACTCAGGGTGCGGGGATTTTTAAGTTGCAAGAAAGCTTTGATAGCCAAGGCCAAAAGCAGCTCAAGAACTTGCGGCAGTATACCAAAGCCAATGAACTAAGCGATGATTATTTTATGTCCCTCACTGCAGGGGTCGAACGGGGAGTTTGGTTTGGGTACTGGGACAAGGGAGTGGATTGGTATGACCCGCTCGCGGAACGCTTTTATCATTTTGGGGCCCTCAGCGATGGCCCAAATCTGACGGAGTTCCCTGTAATCGAGCTCATCAACAGCAAGCAGGACGGCGAAGAATATCTATGGGTAGCGACCCGGGGCAATGGTCTTTATCAGTTCCGCTTCGAGGCGGAACGCAAAAGTCTGACCTTGGTTCGGCATTTTAAGTTCGAGCCGGAGCAGGCAGGAAGTCTGAGCAATGATTATCTCAACTGCCTGCATTTACAAAATCCTGACACGCTCTGGATAGGCACCGAAAACGGCATCAACGTTCTAGACATCCCATCTGGGCAAATGCAACATTTCTCAGAAAAAGATGGCGTACCCAAAAAATGGATTCAATCCATCGTCGCAGACGCTAACGGCCATGTTTGGGCGGGTACTCAAAGCGGGCTTTGCGAAATATATTTAGGACTATCAGGCCCAGAAATCACTAGTTATGATGTTTTTGACGGCTTGCGCAATGAGTTTTTCTCCGCCCAATCGGCAGGCTACTCCAAGGCTGGCGAATTGATCTTTGGTACCGTCAGTGGCTTGGGGATATTTCATCCAGATGATATCCGCTTCAACAATCTCCCGCCTAAAGTCGCGCTCAATGAGCTAAGAATTTTTAATAGAAAGGTACCTATCGGACTTATGTCAGATGGGGAGAGCATTTTGCAAAAAAGTATCGGGGAAACGGAGGAGATCAGTCTCAACCACCAACAGAATGTATTTTCCCTCGGCTTTGTGGGACTCCATACGGGAGAATCAGAAAATATCAGCTATGCCTACAAGCTAGAAGGCTTTAATCAAGATTGGGTTTATACCGAAACCAACAATCGCCAAGCGCACTATACCAATTTGCCCTATCGCTCTTTCACTTTCATGGTCAAAGCAGGCAATAGCGATGGCGTTTGGAGTGAACCCGTCAAACTCAAGATCAATATTCTTCCCCCTTTTTGGCGGACTTATTGGGCATACATACTCTATGCCCTACTCTTTATCAGCTTGCTTTATGGAGTGCGCAAACTCACTCAATTGAGAGCGGAGTATCGCCACAATCTGCAACTGGAAAGGGTAGAGCGGGAGAAATTGGAAGAGGTAACTCATATGAAACAACAGTTCTTCACCAATATCTCGCATGAGTTACGCACCCCTTTGACGCTCATCATCAGTCCTCTCGAGCAATTGATCAAGGATCGAAATTATGATCGGAGCCTTTACCGCTCTTTCCAGCGGATGAATCTCAATGCCAACCGCCTGCTGACGATGATCAATCAATTGCTAGACATCCAAAAGACAGAATCAGGCCTTATGCGTCTCAGAGTAGGCAAAGGCAATCTGAGTAAGTTTGTTGGTGAAGTGGTATTAGCGTTCCAAGGATTGGCAGAACAAAACAAAATCAGCCTCAGCTTTGAGCCAGAAGCGCCTAATATTGAAGCCTTCTATGATCGTGATCAGCTCGAAAAGGTCCTCTTCAACTTGCTTTCTAATGCCTTGAAATTCACCCCATCAGGCGGGGAGGTAAAAGTCAGCCTTCGCACCCAAAATCTCTCAGATCCCAAAGCGCTGGAAGGCTTCGTCTTGCTGCAAGTAAGTGATACCGGCATGGGCATAGCCAATGAACAATTAGAGCATATTTTTGACCGTTTTTATCAAGCCGAGTCCAAATTTGAGTCGCATCGTTCTGGCACGGGGATCGGACTCTCCCTCTCCAAAAGCATAGTCGAAGCTCATCATGGTCAGATATGGGTCAAAAGTAAAATAGATGCTGGCAGTAGCTTTTTTGTCAGCCTTCCTCTAGGTGAGGCTCATTTCGCAAAAAGCGAAAAAATCGAAGCTTTTGAAGACAGCGAAAGCTTACGGCAGTATGTACAATTACCTTTAGAAGCGCCCCAATTGCCTGCCAAAAAGGAGCAAAAAGCAAAGCCTGATCGACGTTTAATATTGATTGAAGACAATGCTGATATCCGCCTCTACTTGCGGGAAAATCTCCAAGCAGAATATGAAGTATTTGAAGCGGCCAATGGTAAAGAAGGCCTCGCCCTTGCCTTAGAACAGGTGCCTGATTTGGTAGTAGCAGACATCGCCATGCCCGAAATGGATGGTATCAGTCTATGTAGAGAACTCAAAAGTCGCGTGGAAACCAGCCATATACCCGTGATTTTGCTTACGGCCCGTACTTCCCTGATTTTTAAAATCGATGGGCTCGAGACAGGTGCAGACGACTATATCACCAAACCTTTTAACTTGAGATTGCTGAGAGTCAGAATCAATAATCTTATTGAATCACGCCGGAAACTACGCCAGAAGTTTGGCCAGAATTGGGAGATTGCTTCGCAAGACGCTGTTCTCAATCGCCTCGATGAGCAGTTTCTAGCCGACGCCCAACAAGCGATCAGCGAACGAATAGATGATCCTCAATTTTCAGTAGAAGTCTTGGCAGAGGCGCTCAATCTGAGTCGCATGCAATTGTACCGTAAACTCAAAGCCTTGACCGATCATAGTCCTAATAAATTGATTCGGACGGTGCGCCTGCGTCAAGCGGCTAAGCTCCTCAAGAGTAAGCAGTACAACGTCTCTGAGATTACCTATATGGTGGGCTATAACGATCTCAAATCTTTTCGGGAGCAGTTCAAAAAGGAGTATGGAGTGAGTCCGTCCATTTATAGTGCGAGTTGAAGCTGATTTTTCTAGGGAGGCCCCTTCGCGGAACGCTTATCTCTATTGGGTACGGCATGCATGCGCGCAGCTAGCAGCTGCCATCCCCAAATTACATTTCGAACGAGTCCCGCAGGGAGGAGGAGAAATCTCCTATCTGACAAGTTGTAATACGATCGAGCGATAGGAGATTTCTCGTCGCTGCGCTCGCTTGAAATGAAATTTTGTGTTGACCGTTCTGCGAAGCAGCAAAGTCCATTACCATCAAGCCGTAACCGCTACTGTCTTTTGATTCACAAATAATTTGCGGTGATACACAAAGGAAACCGCAGCTAGCGCTAGAGCCACCAAAGGCCCAACCCACCCCCCATCTGCCGCGATAAAATGCGAAACAGATGCCAAGATAAAATCAATGGCAAAGCCCGCATAAGCAAGTTCTTTGAGCAGTCTCGATTTATTGGTCCAAATAGCTACTAAACCCAAAAGCTTAGCGATGCCAAGCGGATAAATGAGCCCAGCAGGAAAGCCCAGGCTATTAAACATCTCCGCCACCATCTCCGTGTTGAAGAAGTACATCCCCACCGACAATAACATAAAAGTAGTAAACAGGCCGGTTACGGCATAATAGATGATTTTATTCGTCTTGTTCATAATTTTGATGATTTATTTTCCTTGTAAT
>CAZHOC010000608.1:0-4398 GCA_964534295.1 uncultured Bacteroidia bacterium
GCCTGTTGTAGACGTAAATAATAATTCTGCTAATCCGGTCATCAATTACCGCTCTTTTGGGGGTAATAAATTCAACGTTGCGCGCAAAGGTTTGATGCTTGCCGATGGTTTGCAAGATGGAGGCGTGATGGCGTGTGCCAAACACTTTCCCGGCCATGGAGATACAGGCACTGACTCTCACTATGCATTGCCAGTTATCGGACATAGTCCCGCCAGACTAGACTCTGTTGAGCTATATCCTTTTCACCAATTGGTGAGAGGGGGCGTCCAGGCTACGATGGTTGCTCACTTATATGTCCCTTCGATTGACAACACTCCAAATGTGGCCACTACACTTTCCCCCAAAGTCGTCCAAGGGGTTTTGCGCGATAAGATGGGTTTCGAAGGTCTGATTATTACCGATGCTCTTAATATGCATGGGGTCTCTAAATACTATTCTGCTGGAGAAACGGCGCTGAAGGCCTTTTTGGCAGGAAACGATATTTTGCTTTTCCCACAGGATGTACCTACGGCAGCACGATTGATCAAGAATGCGATTGCTGATAATACCATTTCTATGGAGGATTTGGATACTCGGGTACGTCGGATTTTGACGGCTAAGTATAAACTTCGCCTCCATAGATGGACGATGCCCACGGATGAAGTGCTCGCGAATGTGCGTTCTTCGAAGAAGACCGCTGCCCTACGCAAGCAACTTTATGAAGCAGCGATGACTTTGGTTAAGAATGATAAAGATCTGCTTCCAATCAAAGAACTCGCCAATCGAAAGATTGCTTATGTGCAGATTGGTGGAGGTAGCCGCAATCATTTTGATGAAGCCCTCAAAAAATATGGAGAGATTAAGCCCTTTTATCTGCGACGGAGCTTTACCGAGGGAGAAGGCGAACGCTTGCTGCAGCGTCTAGAAGATTATAATACTGTGATTATTGGGGTGATGGGCATGACACGCCAAGCCAAGGATAATTATAGTGTTAAGGCCAATACGGCTAAGCTTTGTGCTAAGATTGCGGCTTCGCCGAACTATGAGTCTGTGCTAACGCTTTTTGGAAACCCTTATGCACTCAGCAATTTTGGTAAGGAGGATGCGATTCTGGTGGCTTATGAGGGTGTACCCGAAGCCGAGCAAGCAGCAGCAGCTGCTATTTTTGGAGGTATAGTGGTTGATGGAATCCTTCCTGTTACGGTCAACGATCAGTTTAGAGAGGGGAGAAGCATACAAATCAGAGAGCCTATTCGCTTTGGCTTTAGTCTGCCCGAAGAACGCGGCATGGATAGCGGTACTCTCAACGAAATTGATGGCCTCGCCAATTCTTTCATTCAAAAAGGAGCGATGCCCGGCTGTGCCATCTTGGTCATGAAAGGCAATCAAATCGTTTATGACAAAGGATTTGGCCGCATGGCTTATCATCCCAAAAGTAAGCGAATCGATCCTTACCAGCATACTTACGACATTGCTTCTATCACTAAGGTAGCGGCTACGGTTTTGTTGACCATGCAAATGGTGGAAAACAAAACGCTTGATTTAGATGCTCCTATCAAAAAGTATTTGCCTGAGCTAAAAGGCACCAACAAGGCTGATTTGACGATTCGGCGTCTCCTTCAGCATAATTCCGGCTTACCTGGCTGGGTTCCCTTTTATAAGGAAACCATGCTAGGGGATAAAAAAAAAACGCTGGACCCGGAGTGGTATAGCTATAGTTTAAATCCTCGACATCGTCAACCCGTAGGGCCTAATCTCTATGCTGATCCCGGCGTGCACAATCTAGTATGGCGCAAAGTGATCGGATTAGACGTGCGCAAAACGACTAAGGTACGATACAGCGATATCGGTCTGATCATCCTCTGGAAAATCCTCGAACGCCAGTCTGGCCGCAAAATGGATTGGTTGGCCGAAAACCTCCTCTACAAGCCCATGGGCATGAACAATATGTTTTTCAAGCCCTATGAAAAAGGACGGATCACTACTTGCCCTCCCACTGAAATGGATACTCTTTGGCGCAACGCTATGATACAGGGTTATGTGCATGATCCTGCAGCAGCTATTCTCGGTGGTGTAGCGGGTCATGCAGGTCTTTTTTCCAATGTCTATGACCTGGGTAAATTGATGCTCATGCTCAAAAATGGCGGTTACTATGGAGGAGAAAGCTATTTGAAGCCTTCTACGATCAAGCAATTTACCGCTCAGCAACTAAGCTACAATCGCCGAGGCCTCGGCTGGGATAAGCCTGAATTTAACCAAGGACGTAACCGACGCAATCCTGCCTCGGATTATGCTTCTAAGGCAACTTTTGGGCATACGGGCTTTACGGGAACCTGTGTGTGGGTCGATCCCAAGTATGATTTGATCTATGTATTCTTATCGAATCGCGTCTATCCTCAGGCCAGCAATCGCCTCCTCATCTACGATCATGTGCGCGAGCGCATCATGGATCAGGTCTACGCCTCGATCTTTAATTATCGCAAAGCGCCTAATTTCGGCGAGACATTAGAATGGAGACATAGTAGAGTAGCGTCGCTAGCGAAGTAAGAGCGGCTACCACATAGGTCATGGCGGCCCAGCGAAGGCCTTTCTTAGCCTGCTCATATTCTTCTCCCTGCATGATGCCCGTATCGTCCAACCAAGCCAAAGCTCTACGGCTAGCATCAAACTCCACGGGTAGCGTAATCAAACTAAATAGGGTAGAAGCTGCTAATAGACCCACTCCAATGGTAAGCGGCAGAGGAGAAAACTCTATCAAAACGATCCCCCCCATCAAAACAAAGGGAGCAAATCTATTTGCAATATTTAATACAGGTACTAAACCTGAACGGAAGCGCAAAAAGCTATAAGAAGTAGCGTGTTGCACTGCATGGCCACATTCGTGAGCAGAGACGGCGGCCGCTGCGATTGAGCGTTCGGCGTAGACGACCTCACTAAGATTGACAGTACGCTTACTTGGGTTGTAGTGGTCGGTTAACATGCCCCGAGTCGATAGGATTTGTACATCTGCAATGCCATACTCACCTAACATACTTTCTGCGATCTCTTTACCACTCATGCCGCTACGAGTTGGGATGCGAGACAATTTATCCATGGTCGATTGAAATCGCTTTTTGACGATCCAACTGAGTCCCATGGCGATCAGGCCGAGAATAATGCCAATATTCATGTGCTTTTTTTCTTTGGATGTGCGTAATATTTAAAAAGTCACTCAGATATCCAATTCTCTCCGCAGATTAACATTTTGATAATTCGCGCTTAATTTTTGATACCGGCTTCGCCGAACGCTCACATTACAAAACTGATAATCAACTTATTAAGAAGTGGCTATATTTTTCAATATTTTAAAAATTGGGAGGTTCTTTCGGGATTTTTTATAACTTGGTAGCACCTTATTAAAAAAATCACATTCCATGGGAAAGCCCATCCTATCTTCTTTTCAAGGATCACATCACGGGAATCTGCATTGCTACCATTTGCCTAAAGGGATCGTCAAGTTTGCCATCAAACGTATCGGCAATGGACAGCAGGTTTTCTATTCAATGGACCCGCCGGAGCTTAGCCTCGCTCCAGATTGGAAGCATCGTTATTACTTAAACTATGCCCCAAGTTCCTTTACTGATGATGATATTACGATCGAATTTACTGAATCAGGTTTTTTGCGTCGGATTCATTCCTTTATAGACGACCAAACTGACGAGTTTATCAATAAACTTGGAGAACTGGCGACTACCGCAATCGAAGCCGCGGTTTCAGTGCCTTCAGCCTTTAAAACAAGAAGCCTAGAAGGGATTACTGAGGAATATGTTTACGAGGCCAATTTAGATCCTTTCCGTAGAGAAGAAGTGGAGGCCCTCAATCGAGACCTTGCGATGATCGATCCTTTGTTAAGGTTTGAGGCGATTGTATTAGATGAAGCGGAAGAACAGCCGTCAGAAGATAAGGTAGCAGAGAAACAGGTTATTTATTGCCGTCCGCCGGTAATGTGTGAGCTTCAACTCATCCATGGACAAACTACTTTCCGCCAAAGTGTCCGTATGCCGCATCCTAATGTGGTGCATACTATAGAGATACCGAGAGCTCCTTTCGTTAAAACAGAGTTCTTGATTGAGTTCAATGATCTGGCCTATCCGGCGATGATCAATATCAAAAAGCCAAGTACTGCCATGGCAATGATTCAGATACCGATCAATATCTTGAAATCCATCATTGCCTTACCTGGACAGATTTTGTCTTTCAAATTCAACTATGACAATACGGTACCTCAATACAGTCCTCCGCCTATGGATTCTATTCCTACTGGCCCTGTAGGGAGTGGTAGTAGTGTACCTTTACCTGATATTCCTGATGATTTGCCACCGGTTCCCGGAACGTCTACCCGATCCATTGGGAGTGCTGGGGGAGGCGGCAATGATACA
>CAZHOC010000609.1:0-4397 GCA_964534295.1 uncultured Bacteroidia bacterium
GGCCGACGCTTCTGCAATGTCTTCGTCTTTGAGCTCCTCGCGTTTGAGCATTTTGACACCTTGGCCTTTGAGCGCTTCTTTGGTAAAGGCCTCAATTAAGGCTTGAGCAGGGGATTCCAAAACCGCAACCAAAAGAGAAGCACTGCGGTCAAAATCTTGAAAACCTTGAAACTGAGTGGCGACACTAAAGCTTGCTGGAGGGACTAAAAAGACCTTGGAACCCTTTACTTGTTGATGCTCATCAGTAAGACTGTTATTGATGGTCTCTTGAGCAAAGCCCAAGCTAAAGATCAATAGCGATAAAGTAGTGAAAAGTATTTTCATGATGTTTGCTTAAGACTTAAGGTACTGGGCACACATGCGATCGAAGTCGGCATATTCAGCCACATGCCAGGTTTGTATGCCTACTGCAGCTGCTCCCTCAATGTTTGGTCGTGAGTCGTCAAGAAATAGGGTTTCTTCTGCTTTCCAGCCGGCTGATTCCAAGGCAGTTTCATAGATTTCTGCATCAGGCTTGCGCATCCCCATTTCAAAGGAGAGGAAAACATGATTGAGCTTACTAAATATGGGCTCACACTCGTCTTTGAAGACGGAGTAATGATAAGCGTTGGTATTGCTCAGTAGCGCTAGCTGATACTGCTGACTCAGCTTTTCGATTGCTTCTACCCGGCCTGGAATGACGCCTGTCAATAACTCTTTCCAAGCGAGGATCACATCTTCGGGAGGTGCTTGGAGATTATAGGCTTCGATCAAGCCGTCGGCTAAGTCTTCGATTTCGATTTCTCCTTTGTCTAATTGACAAAAAAGGTCGTGTTGCTGTTCTTTCGTAAAAGGCACGCCATCGTTTTGAGGAGCCATGGCCTGCCAGCGTTTCTGGGTATGTTGAGGATTGATTGCGTAGAGTACGTCGCCAAGGTCAATTAGGAGGTTGCGGATTTCAGCCATAAAGGTTTTTTGATGATTGCTCCTAAGTTAGCAAAGGCATCATCTTCTTGCCAAAAGAAATGAAAAGCAACAAGGTTCATCATGATCATAGTAGCAGCGAAAAAGGTAAGGTCCATAAAGACCGCAATCCCGAGGTGCATGCCTACGATGCCCCAAAGCCAAAAACGCTTGACTCCTTTAATCCAAATGGCGATTGGGTAAAGTAATTCTAGAATTATTACTGACACACCCAATGTTAAAGGTATCCAGGCATAATCAGCCATCCAGTCAAAGGAAAAGCTAGTGCTCATCGGGCGATTAATGGATTTCCAAATGGATTCTCCATTCCACCAATTTGGGCCAATGGCTTTGCCAAAACCGCCAAAAAAGTAAATCACACACATATGCAGCTGCAAAAGACGTAAGTAGGGTAGAGGATTCGTTCGCCGAAGGCGGAACAAAAAACGATCGAGTGCAAATTTTTCACTCACTGGAAAGAAGATGCAGTAGAAGAGCAAAATGGTATGGATATAGTCAACTCCATAAGACATATAGTGGGCCGATTTGACGAAGGCTAGGTGCAAAAGCCATAAAAGCAGAGCACTCGGCTTGGTAAATAAACCTAAGCCCAAAGTGATAATTAAACCCACATAAATGTTTCTTAAGGCCAATAATGCTTCCATCTCACCAGTACCAAAAGCATTTTGAATCCAGTTTGTGAGGTGATGACTCGTTAGCTGCAAAGGAGAAATATAAGCTGTTGCAATATCCCCTCTAATGAAGCCTTCTTGGCCATAGATAGTCAAAAAGTCTCCCCAGGTAGCAATGGTTTGTGCTAATAAGATTATAGCCAAAACTATTCTCAGGAAGGGGAGAGAATATTGGTCCTTGGAAGGAGCGAAGAAAAATTGATGGATGGCGGCTTTCATGACGATTTATTCTAGATGGTAGTCGTAATGCAAAATATGGGCATAATCAGGGCGTTCACCCGCTTGAAATTCAGCGATGACTGGAAGGTCATAGACCAATAGGTCAGCTTCGATATTACGATAAGGAGGATGGTCTTCCAGCACTTTGAGAGCCATAGACTTCATGATCACATCCATGAAATTGTCATATTTTTCGTCTGGCTTATCGATTTTGTCCATAAAGACATCAAAAGCCGTGAAATAGCGAGTTAAAGCTTCTTTGCTATAATGCCTTGGCAGGCTGGTCTCTATGACGTTTCCATCATCATCTTTGATGGTATACAAAACCAAAAACTGGCTGGCCACATTGGGGGCATAAAAACCATAACCGGTCTCCGCGCCACTATAATCAGAGTAGAGACGAAAGACATCTGAAAACGCACCGGTTTTTTCAAGCATTTTCATGGCTAGACCCTCTTCAGTGCGATCTTCAAAATAATCGTAGTAGACCTGCTCTTCGATGATAATGTTGTTGTATATCATGCAAAAGAGGTGGAAGGCAAAAAAGCCGAGTAATAAATACTTTTTCATGAGGCTAAGTGAAGGGCAGGAGCGCCCAAAGACGCTCCCGTAATTAAATCAAATGCGAACTTAATCTGCATAGCGTCCTAGGACTTCATCCACTTGGGCACCAATAGCTTGGGCACCGCCGATGGTGATATATGCCTTCTCGTCAAAAATGGTAGACTCGCTAAACTTGTTTTCATCCTTTGTTTTAGAGCGTACTAATTTCTTTTTAAATAGGACAACGCCCATTACTACCCCCTGGGTGGGTTCCATGCTGGTACCATAATGCTTACCAACTTGACGGAAAGTGCGAAGGTCGTACTCACCATAGGTTTTCATTTTGCCATTTTCGTAGTAGGCCAAAGCGGCTAATGGCTCCTTTGACTGCCTAAGGGCTTTGAGGAGACGTTGCTTATCGGCTCCTTCAAGTTTCACGGTCGATGGGATGATATAGGCACCTTCCTTGGTCCTAATCACCTTTTTGCTGGCTTCGTAGGGTTTAAAGGCCCATAACAAGCTCACCATTACTACCAGCATGGGTAGCATAAAAGGTTTCAACTTCATAATTAAAGGGATTTAGATTTGGTGTTCCCTTTTAGGTATCATGAAGTTTGCGAAACGTAACTAGCATCAGGGATTTGAAAATCGGCGGAAGATTTCAAAAGCTTCTTTTTCGCGTTTGGTGATTCTCGTGAGCAGGCCGGAATTTTCATGGGCGGGGTTGTTGCTGCCCTCAACCAGGCGGAAGAAATAAGCCTCTGGAATTTGCAGGCTGTCTAGCTTTCTGATGTAATACTCCAAGCGTTCCGCTTGGTAAGATTCAGATCTAGGCTCTAGATTGAGATTAGGTCCCCCAAATTCCGAGACAATCAAAGGACTGCTGCTTAAAGTGCGGAAGTGGTCCAAAATTTCATCCCAGTTCTCAGGATCATCGTACAGATGAAGATCAAGCTCATCGTATTGCGCTAGACTTAAGATTGAATCAATCCTCGCTAATCCAGCAGTCAATTCTTCCCCACTGCAATTTGCATCTAAAAAGGCTTGATCGTAGAGATTGCCTTCATCGTCCTCAAAGTCAACTAGTTTTACGGCGCAGCCTGCCATGAGGCGCAAAGAAATAGTAGTGAAGCCACCCAAAACAAGCTGAGTAGTTGGAGAGTGCTCTTGGACGGCCTGATAGACGATATTATTAGCCGCTACAAATTCTGCAGCACTGCCTATGTACCAAAAGTCGGACTGCCACTCATTGCCGTATTGGATCTTCGCAATTTGATTGGGAAAGCGGATGAGTAAACTATCGATATAGGTCTTGAAGGCTTGATTGTCTTTGTAAACGCAGGATCGCTCATTTTTACGGTCGCTACAAGCCCAATCTGGGCCATTTGATTGGATGGTCAGGAGAACTTCGTAGCCATTTTCATTGGCCCAATTGAGGCGAGCTGCTATAGGGGCCCAGTTAAATAAGCCTGCTACAGGTTCACGGAACATCCATTCTTCGGCAAAGCGAATCTTTTTAACGTTTAGTTTATCTAGTTTTTCTCGGGATAGCTCTCGCAATTCTCCATCCTCTACGGGAGGAAATGAGATAGCCAGTTCAAGCTGGTCTAGTTGATAATCTTCGGGGTCGAAGGGCTCTGGTTTATTGCAAGCAAAGCAAAGGATCAATAGGAATGAACAAAAAAGGCTGCGCATAAGAGTTATTGTCTGGTTTTTTACTCCTGAAAGCTTTCGGCAGGCGGAACGCTTATTGCCTCTCGAAGGGGCATTATAGGCATGCTTTATATTTGACTTCCCGCCAAAGCTATACCAAATCTAAAATGGAGGAGATGAACGTTCTGCGAAGCAGCAAGAAAATAAAAAACTGAACACAGAGACACAGAGACACAGAGACACAGACACAAAGAGATTTACCGATGAGGAATGCGAAAAATCTAGCACTCAAAAGGTCAAACAAGCGAACGAGAGTTCTGCGAAGCGGTAGCAAAAACAAAAATAGAA
>CAZHOC010000610.1:0-3049 GCA_964534295.1 uncultured Bacteroidia bacterium
AGAGGATTTCATCCGCACAAACCGTATTGGTATCAGTCCAAGTAAACTGATTATTGGGGAGGGTCGCCAGGAGTATGCTTTGAGCGGTACCATAATTGGCCACTCGATAGACTTCATAACGATCGACATTATCCCAACCTACATAAGCCGACCAATCAAGCTGAACCGCCTCTTGCAAAGGGGTTGTTTCTAGTAGGATGGTACAATGGGTTTCAGCGTTCGCCGAAGGCGAAATACTCTCACAATGATTGCTCACCAAAAGGCGATAGCAATAAACATTTTGAGTAGGATCAAGACCGCCTTCAACAAAAGTAGTGGCTAAAATATCATCGCTGGTATAAACAATTTGCCAGTTACCCAAAGCATCTTGTCGTTGTAATACATACTCTCCGAAATCTCCTTGACTATTGACATACTGATCAAAGGAAATGCGCACACTACTTTCACTAACCACCGACACAAAGCGGATCGCAGGAGCAAGAGGAATTTCATCCAGCAGTACATTCACAGCCCCTTGCTTCTGGACTGTATCTCGACAGCCATAGATGTCCTGTATGATCAACTGAGGGCTGTAGAGACCGGTATTGGGATAGGGATATACTGGATTTTGTTGGTTGCTGACGGCTCCATCGCCGAACGTCCATTCCCAGGCCAGAATCGGCCATAAGCCATTACTGAGATCAGTAAAATCAACCGGCTCCAGCGGACAAATCACTGAATCACTCCAAGCAAAATCGGCCACTGGTGGTTGCAAGCGGATATAATCAGTCCGAGTCAAGGAGTCCTCACAGCCATTAGCATCGGAGACTTTGAGCTTGACATCATAAAAGCCATCATTGGCATAAAGATGCATCGGGTCCTCGTCAAAGGAAGGCGGGCTATTGTCCCCAAAGTCCCATTGCCAGTTTACCGCAGTCGGAGTTTGATCAAAAAATTGGGTCAGCAAAGGCGCACAACCCTGAGTATCAGGGCTAAAAAAGTCTGCCTCTGGGATCGGCCAAACCACCATCGTCTGAGAATCTGTGGCCGAACAGCCATTGATATCTGTTAAAGTAAGGCTCGAAGTATAAGTCCCGTCCTGTAGATAAGTAAAGTTGGGATTGGGAGTATTGTTAGAGGTTCCGGCGATGCCGAACGTCCAAAACCAAGATTGGGTGGGTGCGTTCGACGAAGGCGAAAGATCAGAAAACTGGACCCCTAATGGCTCACAACCCGTACTATCGGATACCCCAATCTCCACGGTAGGTGAAGGAAAAACTTCCACAAGGGCAGTTTGAGTCAAGGAGTCGGCACAACCAAGCGCACTCGTAACCACCAATTTGATATCATAGACACCCGGCTGGGTATAATCGTAAGTAGGATTGGTCATCATACTCCCCCCTACTCCATCGCCAAAGTCCCAGTCCCAAGTCGTCAAAGAGCCCGTGAGTATGCTCGAAAGATCCGTAAAGCTCACCGTACCGCTATCGCAAAGCACGGGGAAATTTGCACTAAAGTTGACATTGGGGGCAGGATGTATGGTGAGCGGCCCAATTGGAGGGACTACCACTTGGCAGCCGTTGCTATCCTCGACGATCAATAAGGGATTGTATGTACCTGGCAATGGGTATATCTGAGAGACATCTTGCCCGACGGGCAAAAATCCTCCTCCCAAATCCCAGCGAAAAACGGCCACATTGGTACCCGTGGCACTAAAAGTGATGGGAATACCCGGACAGGCCTGCTGAGGGGTAAACGTAAAATCACCCGTTGGCCCTCCTATTTGGATCAGATTATCATAGCCTACTGAGTCTCGACAACCAGAGGGTGCGGTAGCCACCAGCGTAACCGTATAGATCCCCGGATCTGTGTAAATATGCCCAGGATTGGGACCTGCTCCTACGCCCATATCTCCAAAGTCCCAGTCCCACTGACTAAATATGTGGCTAGAGATGGCATTGAAGGTAAAGTTGACATTGAGCGGAGGACAATCTGCTTGCAAGGTATCCGCAATAAAATCAACTACTGGCGTCTCGATGAGGATATAATTGTTTTTGACGATTGTATCGGAGCAACCTTGAAAATCAGTAATGATTAGGCTTACAGTATAAGAGCCATTTTGTGTATAAGTGTGAGAGGGATTTTGCAGGGCTGAGGTAGTATTATCGCCAAAATCCCAGAGATAGTTTAGGCCGGTACCTGTAGACAGATTGGTAAACAATAGTTGATTATCGATACAATTTGTGGTGAAGGGCGTACTAAAATCGGCCACTGGCTGAGTGACGATAATGGGCTGTGGGATAGTATAAGAATCGCTACATCCTGCGGTATCAGTCACCGTAAGATTGACATTATAATTTCCGGCTGCGGTGTAGTTGTAAATAGGACTCGGACTGGCAGCGCTTGCCCCCGGTGGCCCAAAAGTCCAAGCATAGGAGGCAATAGGGGCTAAAGAGGTACTTAGGTCTGTAAACGCAACGATATCAGGAGCACAAACTGTCTGAGCAGAGTTAGTGAAGTTCGCATTGGGTCGGAAAGAGGAGAGCGGCCCGACGATGGTATCGTCGATACAGCCAATCGAGTTCGTTGTCTGTAGCTCAGCAAAGTATTCATTTACTCCATTGTAGGTATGATTGATATTTGCCGTACTAAAAAAGGGCAAGCTACCATCTCCCATGGTCCAACGCCATCCGGTGGCATTAGGCGTCAAAGCAGCAAATTGAATCGTAACGGGATCGCAGCCAAAGGTTTTGTTAACCGCGAAGTTGGCTTCTATCGTTTCATAGCCTACGGCTCGATTGAGCGTATCCGCACAACCAGTAGTATCATTGGTTACAATCAGCTGCACTTGATAGGAGCCTTGGGTGAGATACTCCCAAGTTGGAGAGGGCAAATTAGAGGTGTCCGCCAAAGTTGTTGGATCGCCAAAGTCCCAATAATAATCCATCGCGGCGATGGAGAAGTCTTGAAACTGAGCAATGGCCGGACTATCACACAAAGCGAGAAAAGGCGGATTAGCCAAGGCAATCGGTCCCCTTACATACAGCAACATGGGTTTGATCATGGTATC
>CAZHOC010000610.1:3059-4389 GCA_964534295.1 uncultured Bacteroidia bacterium
GGACAGCCTCTGTCAAAGGCCACCAGCATCACGTCCATGAAGCCTGTGTCCAAAAACTGATGGAAAGGATTCTCCGCCGTGGTATTACTCCCATCATCAAAATCCCAATAATAATTGGTAGCGCCCGTCGATAAATTGGTAAACTGATGGCCTCCACTAGCACAATTAACCATAGTATCTACCAAGAAGTCAGCTGTAGGGGTATCTCCAGCCTGCATGAAACCCGGCTGAAATAATGTATCCACACAACCCAGGGCTGTGGTACCAATCAACTGCACATCCCAAGTACCAGTGTTTTGATAGGTGTTAGTCGGGTTTTGGATGCTATCTATATTTCCATCGCCAAAGTCCCAGCGCCAATCTACAAAAGGAGAAGTGGAAGTACCGAAGCCAAAAAAGTTGGTCAATAGGGGCGCACATCCAGAGGTCGGATCAGCGTCAAAATCAACCTGTGTTTGACCCGTCACAATTAGCTCATCATATTGTCGCGTCGTGCGACAACCATTTGCATCCGTCACAGTCAAGCTGATATCATACTCATATGGCTGATTTAAAATCGGAAGTACTGGATAAGTAAAGCTAGGATTCGCGGCTGTTGAACCACCGCCAGCGCCAAAAGTCCATTGATAAGTGAAAGGAGCCGTACCAGTGACATTAGGCGTAAAATTCACATTGAAGGGGGGATCGCAAAAGAGGGTATCCGAAACGGTAAAATCGACGGTAGGCGGATCATTGACAACTATCGTCCGGCTAGCACTGAAAGTACAGCCATTAGGATCGTTGATACTGGTAGTGACATTATAAGTTCCCGCGACATTGTAGGCAAAGACCGTAGCGGGCAAGAAGCTAGTCTGATTGTTGAAGTCAAAATCCCAAGAGACGATAGAACCGGGAGCAGCTCCCGAAGTAAAAGTAATCGGTTCCCCAATACAGACCACACTATCGCTAACTTGCACATTTACCGTATTGAGTCCCGCACTAATCAAGTTTACCTTGACCACAGTATCAGCACAACCCAAAGTGTCAGAAACAATATGCAGCACCGTATATAGGCCTGCACTATTATAAGTGTAGGAAGGTGAAGGAGAACTAGAGGTCGCGCCCGGGAGCCCAAAATTCCAAGTATGCGTCAAGCCAGGTGTGGTAGATTGACTCAAAAAATTGACCGTAAAAGGCAGGGTACAACCAAAAGCATTGTCAGGGACAACGTCTGCACTTGGCGTCAGATTGACATCGACAAAAGCGTTCTGCGCTAGCAGGTCTGTACACCCATTGGCATCCGTTACAATTAAACTCACTGTAAAACTCCCTGCAAAAGTATAGGTATGAA
>CAZHOC010000611.1:0-4382 GCA_964534295.1 uncultured Bacteroidia bacterium
AATAGGGATAAGCGTTCTGCGAAGCAGAAAAGCAATAATAGATACCGGATATGCTCGTACCTCACATTCCGGCATGACGGATCATCTTACCGAGCCGTTGGCTTATTTTCTACCATACGTCATCCCAGCCGCATGAATGAGCCAAGGCGAATTCAGCGAGCAGGGATCTTGAGGGAAAAGCGTTTTGCGAAGCAGATGAATACACTCTAAAGGCCTTGCGGCTTTGCTCAAGGTGCCAGCTTAATTCTCCACATTGTCATGCTGAGCCCGCCGAAGCACCTTGAGGGATGAACGTTTTGCGAAGCAGATGAATACACTCTAAAGGCCTTTCGACTTCGCTCAAGCTGACAATGGGGAAATCTCGGCGACGCAAAATGTTACGTCGCTACTTTAGATTTTCCTCGAAAAGCTTGAAGATTCGTTTGTATTCGTCGGCCCAGCTGCTAGGCTCTCGGAAGCCGTGGCCTTCCATCGGGAAAATGGCGACCTCCCAATCCTCTTTGCGAAGCTCGATTAAGCGTTGCGCGAGGCGCACCACATCCTGAAAGTGCACATTGGTGTCTACCATTCCATGACAGATCAGCAAGGCTCCTTCCAGGCCTTCGGCATGATAGATTGGAGAGCTACGCACATAGGCGAGGCTGTCCTCTTGGGGCATATTGAGCATAGCCGCAGTGTAGCCGTGATTGTAGTGAGCCCAATCGGTTACCGGTCTCAGAGCAGCGCCACAGGCAAAGCTTTCTCCTTCGCGAAACATGGCCATCAGACTGATAAAGCCACCGTAGGAACCGCCATAAATACCAACCCGCTTAGGATCAACGCCATACTTTTCTACCAGAAACTTAGCGCCATCGACTTGGTCGCTCAAGTCCTTGCCGCCCATATCGCGATACACTGCCGTACGCACATCACGCCCATAACCTGCGCTCGCGCGGAAATCCATATCTAAAACCGTATAACCATTGTCCACTAAGAGATTGTGGAACATATACTCCCGATAGTAGGAGCTCCACCAGCCATGCGCATTTTGCAGATAGCCAGCCCCATGCACAAAAATCACTGCTGGACCATTTTCTTGGGCTTCCTCCGGCCGATAAAGACGGGCATAAACTTCCTCACCATCATTGGCCTCAAAAGTCAAAATCTCGGGCTCACGCCAAGGATATGCTAGCCATTCCTCTTTGATAGAATTGGTAACTGCTATCTTCTCCGCTCCTGCTTTATTGGGCATCAGGTACAATTGCCAGGGTCGATTAGTCGTCGAGTGCCGTACGGCTAACCATTGTTCGTCAGGCGAAAGACTCACCTCATGACGCCCCTTGCCACTGGTGATTTGCTTCATCTTGCCGCCCTTGATCGGCATGCTGTAAAAATGTCTCTCTCCCGGATGCTTCGCATTGGCGGTGAAATACCAAGTCTTGCCATCCTGTGAAATCTTAGGACTGTACACCTCAAATTCTCCCTCGGTGAGCTGATTAGTCTTTTCAGTGTTGACATTATAAGTATAGAGATGCGAATAGCCACTGGCCTCAGATTGATACCATAGGGTTTCATTGTCTTTGAGCCAACCTACGCTGCCGACAGTGCCTAGCCATCTTTGGATACCGGGTCCCCCTATCCAGGCCTCATCATGCTGATGATCGACTACTTTAAGGTCTCCGCTGGCCAAATCTATAGTCGCGATCCAACGGTCCTTGAAGTCAAGCGAGCGAATCACTACCATCGCATGAGCCCCATCAGCAGACCAGCGCGGACCTAGGATCATCGTTGCTTTGGGCTTGGGTAGAGTGTCAGAATGCCCGTAATCCCTCATATAATCTGGTGCCTTTTTGATACCAGGCAAATCATCTGCTTTCACTATGATCACACTATCTAGGGCCACCGAATAAATACCAAAACGACTGCGGTCCTGCGGACTACCGACTTTTGGCCTGGCTCGCAGCATGCTGGCGTAACCTGATTCAGGAATATAATTGGGCACCTCGGTACGAGGAGCTTTAGCAGAGGTGCTCACCTGGAAAGTAGCGTATTGCCCGTCAGGACTTAGCTGTAGGCTACGTAGACTTTGAGAACCGAGATAGTAAGGCTTGGGGCCTGATAGGCTAAGTCTTTTCCGGGCTTCAATCGAAGCGTTTCTTTTCTCTTTACGCTCAGCGAGAATACCTATTAACTCTTGCTCTTCTTCCTCTATCCAAGTTTGATTGTCGGTTTTTGATTTTTTGCCCTTACTGCGGTCTGTTCCCTTCGTGAAACGTGTGATCTGGACCCTACGGCCAGATTCTACATACCATAAAAAGAGATTGCCGCCGACTTGATAGGCAATCGCCTTATCATTCATGACGAATTTAGGATTGCTTTCATTCGCAGCCGTTTGAGTTAAGCGTTCGACACGGTCGCTAGCAATATCCAACCAAAACAAATCTCCCTGATGTGAATAGACCTTGACGGTGCGCTCTTGATTATAACTACCGCTTGCCGAACGCGGATAAAGTTGCTGCTCGGCAAAGCTTAACTTTTGGGGATTATTGGGCTCATTGGGACTGATTTCATAAAGAGAATCGGCTGGGGCCTCGTCAGGATTCCAATAAAAACGTAACTTTTCGCTGTTTTCTGTCCAACGCAATCGACTCGGCTGACTGCCTATCCAAGCCGGATCTTGCATGATTTGATCGATTGTAAGGGTAGATTGCGCCGACAATTGGCCAAAAGTCAGAAATTGTAACAGAAAAACCGTCCAGAAAAGTATCCGTTGGGGCATAAGATTCGTTTTTAGAATAGATATGAATCACAAATTGCAAAGGGCAAATTGAATAATAGGAAACCCTAAGTAACAGAATCTCTCTCGATAGTGAAAAAACAGCTTCTCATATTCGACTTTGATGGTACCATCGCCAATACCTGGCAGGTAGCAGGAAGAATATTGGAAGATGTCAAGGATACCTACCGACTTCCGCCCATTGACATGGATCGTTTGGCGGAGTTGAGAGGAAAAAGTATCAAGGAGTTGCTAAAGATTTCTGGCCTGAGCTGGTGGCAGCTCCCTCGCTTTCTCAATCATACCCGGAAGTTATTTAAAGTCTATATCGACGAGGTACCGCCGATCCAAGGGATGCCAGAAGCGATTCGTGATTTGCAAAGCCGCGGCTGTAAGATGGGCATTCTCACCTCAAACTCTGAGGAGAGTGTACGGACCTTTTTGGCCAAAAATGATCTGGAAGGATTTGATTTTGTGCTGGCACCTGAGAATTTGTTCGGCAAAGCCGGCGTCATAAAACGCATCCTCAAATACCGCAAATTGAATAGCCAATCGGTCATCATGATTGGCGACGAAGTAAGAGACATCAATGCGGCCACCAAAGCCGGGATAGACTCCTTGGCAGTAAGCTGGGGCTTTAACTCAGAAGAATTATTGATGAGTGGCAGTCCGACACATTTGGTACGTTCGCCGGAAGAGATGTTGATTTATTTGCAAAATGCGGTGCTTAGCCAAAATGACGCCATTTCCCCCGACGTCTGATAAAGAGCCGGCGCGATTTGAAGTACTCGCCCTCCATCCAGAAAAGATAATCTCCTTCCGAAAATTCGGACATCGCTAAATCTAAAGTGTAAGGCACTCCCGCTTCCATTAGACCGTCAAAGACAACTGCGACTGTAGCTCCTAACTTATTTCGGATCTCGATCCGGAGCTTTTGGGGCGCAAATAACTCCAGCTGTGCTTTTTGTTGATTTTCCCAAAACTGCATGGCATAGCCTTCCTCGACCCGATGGCTGTAGGCCTTGGTTTCGCTGTATTGGGTCATGCCGGATAAACTTTCCTGCCGCAGTCGAAAGAAATAACAACCAGCCGCTAAAGTATCGATGCGATATTGATATTGCTTTGCCTCCTCACTGCTTCCCTGCCCTTCCACAAAACCAATCGATTCGAACTTATGGCCATCTTGACTTCGCTCTATCCAAAAGCCTTTATTGTTTAGCTCGCCTTGGGTGGTCCAGGCAATATCCAAGCGGTCAGCGCTGTCCGCGAGGGAAAGTTTTCCCCAATAGACCGCTTTAGGTTCGATTACTACGGGCGCTGCTTGGCGGATACTACTGGCGGGGACAAAGGCCGTTGCAGTGGTCAGTAGGTTTTGTTTTTTGACCCCTGCGGGGAACGCTACTTCGTAATGAAGCAAGATAGAACGACCATGAGGTAATTTGAGGTCTTCTATTTGTAAAGTATTGCTTAGTTCTTCGGGAAGCTCTTGCTCGACGCCATTCAGAGAAAATTGCTTGATTTTAGCCTCTGGGTGATTGGCAATAGCCATTAGGCTTACTAAACCATTTTCGAGATTATAGTCAGCTCCATCTACAGGATTTTTGAGTATGATCTCATAACGAGCATT
>CAZHOC010000612.1:0-4376 GCA_964534295.1 uncultured Bacteroidia bacterium
CAATAAGCCATGCCACCGATCATATGAAGCCTGATACTTGGGGCCAAGCCAAACTGCCGCATGGCAAAAGCATGACCTAATTCATGTACCATAATGGCGATCAGCACCCAAACCATCACTTCTAAGGTACCCAGCGGAGTACCGGCCATACGATAAAAGAGCAGACCCAGCAAAAAGAAGGTGGGTTCAATCGTAACGGGAAAGCCAAATAATTTGAAGCGCAAGCTTAGGGAATCCATACCCCAATTTAGGCAGGAAAATTGAGACTAAGGCTCTTTGTTCAAGACTTCGCCGACTTTGAGGGCCATTTCGTAGCGATCAAAATCAGGGATGGGTTCGATTTCTCCATTTTTGATCTGTTGGGCGAGTTTGATCGGGTCTGGGGCAAGCGCTCTCCCTGGGTATAAATAGTACTTGAGTCCTCCTTTGTAGGCTTTGGGCTCCGCCCAACGCTCCAACTGCGGTACTTGCATGGCCAGCAAAACCGCTATGAAATAAACTAGTATAGAAATACCGCTAAATAGAAATCCCCAAGGCTCCCATTTACGATGCCTCGATAGTTTTTGATAGCCTAAGCCTCCAGCTATCGCTAAGACTGCATAAGGCATCAAAAAGAACACGTAATTGTCATTTACGTTGTAACGCATCGCAAAGCCCCAAAACAGTAGCCCAGAGCCAATCAAGGCTATTGTCCAAGCTTTTCGTGCCTGCAACCATTGCCATAATCCGATCCCAATCGGGATCATAAATAGGTGGAAATTATAAACCATATAACCAAGGCTCCGAGCAAAACCTTTTAAAATGGTCATGATGTCAAACTGCATCACCTCGCCCTGAAACTGCCGATCAAAAAAGATCGCGGCATAAGAGTTCGTTCCGCGCAGCGTGGGTGGAATAAACAGCAGCGCAAATAATAAGAAGGCTGCTATCGGGGAGAGCCAAGAAACACCTCTCGTCCTCCCTCGCAAATAATAATATAGCCAAAGCGGTAGCAAGAGCAGATTTTGAATGTGGGCTAATAAGCTCAGTCCGTACAGCAAACTGACCCACCAAGCTCTGCGATACTGCCCCTCTACTTCATCTCTCGTCATCAATACCATCATCCGCAGTACCCAAAATAACTGCATGCTATAGACTTCGATCGTAACCACCTGCCGCCACCAGCTAAAGCCTAGGGCAAAAATCGCCGCCGCAAATAAGGCGGAGGACGCTTTGAGTTTCAATGCCAAGCCTAACTGCCTTATCTGCTCTACACTCAGCAAACCAAAGACAAGAGAAACCAAACTCAGGACGAATACAGGAGAGAAAAAGGGGAGAAGGACAACCAAAATGTGATTGAGATTGGCATACAAAAAGTGGCTGGTAGCATTTGTTGCCCAATCGAAGCCGACACTAGCGTGATATACAAAACCCAGCGAGTCCCCAAATTCTGGATAGGGATTCCGACTCAAACCATAGAGTAAAAGTAGTCCTCCATAAAATATCCATTCCCATTTGCCTAGTTGGCTTTTCATGCTGGGAAGATAGCACCTCGCTTTCACAAACAAAATGGCAACCTATAGGTATTGTTCTATATGAAAGCCATCAATATCGTCTGGTTCAAACGTGATCTGCGTCTTGCCGATCATGCACCTCTGCGTCAAGCGGCGGAAGAGGGCTTACCAGTATTGCTTTTGTATTGCTTCGAGCCGAGTCTGATAGCGGCTCCAGATTACGATATTCGTCATTGGCGCTTTATCTGGCAGTCTTTAGAAGATATGCAACTGCGCCTCGGCGAACGCGGCCACTCTATGCTTATTGCTCACCGGGAAGTGATAAGCGTTCTGGGACAGATCAGCGAAAAATATCAAATACGGAAACTCTTTTCCTATCAAGAAAGCGGATTGCGTATTACCTACGATCGGGATAAGGCCGTCAAAAAGTGGTGCCAAGCCTCGGGAGTAGTATGGCAAGAATACCCTTATGGCGGGGTAATTAGGGCGCTGAAAAACCGTAGGACTTGGCCTCAGACTTTGGTGGCTTCGCTTAAGTCTCCGCAGGATCAAGTTGATTGGGAGGCTTTTGTGGGTTTGGACCTCTCCGAGGAACGCTCATCTCGATGGTTGGGACCTGCTTTACCTAGCGGTTTTGCCATTGAAGATCCCAACATGCAGTTTGGCGGGGAAAGTTTGGCTTGGCGGTATTTGCAAAGCTTTATGGAGGGCAGATATCAAACTTATAATCAGCATATTTCTCAGCCTGAAGCCTCTCGCAAAGCCTGTTCGCGACTTTCTCCTT
This sequence comes from uncultured Bacteroidia bacterium, assembly GCA_964534295.1. Lineage (GTDB taxonomy): Bacteria > Bacteroidota > Bacteroidia > J057 > J057 > JBCAWW01. Next base: position 2,278 of record CAZHOC010000612.1, read on the forward strand.
ATATATCATGGGGCAATTTGTCTATCAGGCAGGTATTTCAGGCCTCTCAGATGGCTTTGAGAGAGGGAGCGAAGGCTAAGCCTATGCAGAGTTTTCGGTCTAGGCTATTATGGCATGATCACTTTATCCAAAAGTTTGAGGCAGAGGACCGCCAAGAATTTGAAAACCTCAATAGAGGCTATGATTTGATTCGGACTGAGTGGAGGGAAGAAGATTATCAAGCTTGGGAGCAAGGGAGGACAGGTTATCCATTAGTGGATGCTGCGATTAGATGTGTCAAGGCGACTGGCTATCTCAATTTTCGCTTACGGGCGATGTTAGTTTCCTTTTTGACCCATCATCTGTGGCTAGATTGGAAGAGAGGAGCCTTATTTTTGGGGAGAATGTTTTTGGACTTTGAGCCAGGCATCCACTATCCGCAGTTCCAAATGCAATCCGGCGCCACTGGGGTCAATACTTTACGGATTTACAATCCGCTGCGACAATCCCAAAAAAATGACCCAGAAGCGGTCTTTATCACTAAGTGGCTCCCTGAGTTAGCGGTTTTGCCCGCAGAATTAAGGCATACGCCTTGGTTGGCAACTCCCATGGAGGAATCATTTTATGGTTTCCGCAAAGGAGTAGATTACCCCAATCCGATTATCGATATCAAAAAGACCCATGCTTATGCACGGGATCGACTATGGCAGCATCAAAACCATCCTGCGGTCAAAGTCGAAGCAGAGCGAATACTCGGAAGACACGTCAACCGGGACCGGGAGAAGTGGGCGATCAAGAATAGTTAATATGAAGAAACAACATCTGCCACAAAAGATATGCAAGGTCTGTGGGCTCCCTTTTAGCTGGCGAAAGAAGTGGGCTAGAGACTGGGAAAATGTAAAATATTGCAGCGAAAGATGCCGCCGAAATAAGCAGCACGCGGCTTCCTGACAAGAAATTAGTTTCAATGTTGTTACATTATTAGGATTTTTTATATCCGTCCATTAGCTTGCGTATACTACACGGAAGTGCTTAATGTACATTTAAGTAGATCACACTTCTTCACGACTAAGAGGCCATTCCTGACGTTAAAATCCGCTCACAGTATTCATAAGGGATGGCCTTATTTTCTTTCTCCTCCTAGACTTGCTGATTTATGGGATTTGCGTAAATTTACGCCCCCAAACACCTAGCCAAGTATATGACCGTCAGTCGTTTTTGTTTATTGCTCGTAGGCTTTGCCTTATTGCTTACTGCCTGTGACGTAGTAAACTCCCAGGATATGCCCAAACAAGATCCTCATTCTTACGCCCTTCCAGATGTCGCTAAGGTGGTTCAATTGGACCTTGATATCGAAGTAGATTTTGATGCCCAACAACTCATCGGCACTGCTGTCCTCGGCATCGAAGCCCAAAAAGGTGCCAGAGAAATAGTCCTCGATGGCAAAGGCTTGAGCATCAATAGTGTACAGATCTCTCCCAACCGTTTGGATACCAAAACTGTGCAAGCAGTTCTAGGCCCTGATGATCCCATAATGGGACAATCTATCACCATCCCGATTGAGGAAAATACCACCTATGTTCACATAGAATATGCTACTAGTCCTGAGGCGGAGGCATTGCAGTTTTTGCCCGCTTCCTTGACTGCTGATAAACGTCATCCTTTCCTTTTGACTCAGTCTCAAGCGATTCTTGCCCGTACTTGGGTGCCTATTCAGGATAGCCCCGGGATTCGCTTTACTTACAATGCTAGGGTCAAGGTGCCTGAAGGGCTTATGGCCGTCATGAGCGCTACAAACCCCACTGAGAAAAGCGAAGATGGAGTCTATCTATTTAAGATGGATCAACCTATTCCGGCTTACCTGCTCGCTTTAGCAGTAGGAGACATTGAGTTTAGTCCCCTTGGGGAACGCTCAGGTGTTTATGCAGAACCCAGTGTATTAGAAGCTGCCACCTATGAGTTTGCGGAAGTGGAGGCAATGATTGATATAGCCGAAGAACTCTACGGTCCTTACAAATGGGAGCGTTACGATATCATTGTGCTGCCGCCAAGCTTTCCTTTCGGCGGTATGGAAAATCCTCGCATAACCTTCGCTACCCCTACTATTTTAGCAGGTGATC
>CAZHOC010000613.1:0-4365 GCA_964534295.1 uncultured Bacteroidia bacterium
CTGACTGCAGTAGCAGCCTGGTTTGTCTCTACGCAAGATGCATTAGTCAACTTTTTATTCTTTAGCTCCTCGATTATGAGGTGGGTTACGATGCTAGCTCCTTTAGGGGTAGTATGGTACTTATCCGCTAGAATCAATAAGATGAGCTTTAATCAGGCAAGTATTGCTTTTGCCGTCTACGCCATCATATTAGGTGTTAGCCTATCGGTTATTTTCTTGGCCTATTCCTTAGGCACCTTAGGATATATCTTTTCTATTACGGCAGGTACTTTCGGTACCATGGCCCTGATTGGCTGGACTACTAAGATCGACTTGAGTAAAATGGGCTCTATCCTTTACATGGCCTTGATCGGTTTGATCATCGCCATGGTCGTCAACTGGTTCATGGATTCCTCGATGTTTGATTACATCATTAGTATACTAGGGGTGGTGATCTTCTCAGGTCTTACAGCCTATGATATGCAAAAGATTCTGACGATTGGCGCTGTTGTAGATAGCGAAAGTGAAGAAGGCAAGAAGATGGCCCTTATGGGAGCTTTAAACCTTTACCTTGACTTTATTAACCTATTCTTGTTCCTCTTACGCCTCTTTGGCGGTAGAGACTAAATAGGTCTTACGCAAAAATAAATACTCAGCCGCTCTCACTTTGAGGGTGGCTGTTTTGTTATATATAAGCGTTCTCTGAAGGAGAAAGTCACCGCTATTTTCGCATATCGCAAAGTTTGGCTAAAAAATTGCTGAGATAGAGAAAGTCTATTATGTAAGAATATTCTTACTCGTCAGTTTTTTTGGGAGGTGAAATCAACAATATTGCACTATCAATAGGGTGTTTTTGGGTGATTTCTTACATTAAGGTATTGTTATCTTCCCACTAGCTTATTGATTTCCGCTTCGCGGAACGCTCAGTTGAGCGCCATTTAGGCGCAGGTGTAAAGGCAAAACGATGAACATCCTACTAGTAGAAGACAATCCGGGAGACGTTCGTCTCACTCGTGAAGCGCTTAAGGAAGGCGGCTTTCTGATGGTCGTGCCTGATGGTGAACAAGCTATGCGCTATCTTAACAAAGAAGCGCCCTATCAGAATGTCTTTACCCCAGACTTGATTTTTATGGACCTCAATCTCCCGCGCCTCGATGGTAGAGAAGTCCTAAAACGCATAAAAACTGACCCTCGATTTAAGACCATACCAGTAGTGATTCTCACTACCTCAGAAGCTGTAAAAGACATACGGTATAGTTATGAGCTACATGCAAACTGCTACATAACTAAACCGGTAGATATATCGCAGTTTATCGATGTGATCAAAAGCATCGAAAACTTCTGGTTTACCATTGTCAAACTACCGACTCACCCTTCATAGTGCCCAATTTGACCAATATTCTCCTCATCGAAGACAACCCCGGCGATGTCCGACTCATCCAAGAGTATCTAAAAGATGCTGGATTGGGAGAGTTTCGTATGCATCACGGGGAAACCCTTGCTAGCGGTCGAAAATTACTTTACCAAGAAAATATTGATATCATACTGTTGGACCTGCACGTGCCAGACAGTATGGGCTTTACCACCTTTGAAAAGCTTTACGAGGAATTTCCTGATTATCCCTTTATCGTGCTGACAGGGATGCAAGACTCCAGCCTAGGCATCAGAGCTGTAAAGAAAGGCGCTCAGGATTTTCTTAACAAAAACGAAATCGAAGGTAGACTCCTAGGCCATTCTATCAATTATGCTATTCAGCGTCAGCAACTGTTGCGACGTCTGGAGATGGCGCAGAGAATGGCAAAGATTGGGAATTGGGATTTGCAACTCAAAACCAATGATCTGAATTGCTCCCGGATGGTTTATGATATCTTTGAAAAAGGACCGGGATTTGAGTTCAAAACTTTGGCTGATTATATCAAGGCCATCCATCCTGACGACCAAAGAGAAATTGCGAAGCAATTTCAACAAGCCTACCAAAAGGCAAGCTTGATTCAGGCAAATCACCGTATCGTCCTGCCTAATGGACAATTCAAACACCTTGTATTGCGAGGTGAGCCTGAAAAAGACTCCAATGGCAAATTAGTTAGCCTAGTAGGTACGATTCAAGATATTACTGAGAGCAAGCAAGTAGAGGAGCTCCGCAAAGAGAAAGAACTTGCTACCGCCTCTGCCAAATTGAGACAGGACTTTTTGGCCCGCACTAGCCACGAAATCCGTACCCCTCTCAACCCTATTCTCCTTTTAACCAATATGTTATTGAGCTCAGAGCTCAATCAGCAGCAAAAGGAGCATATTGAAACAATAAAAAATGCAGGGGAAACTCTCCTTGCAGTAGTTAACGATATCCTTGATCTCGCGAAAATCGAGGCGGGGAAGATTGTCTTTAGTAGTCATAACTTCAACCTCCGACAGATCTTCCGTTCCATAGAAGATATTATGGAGCTCAATGCTAGGGAAAAGAATCTAGAGTTGATCTTCGAAATCGGCAATACTGTACCCGAAAACATTATCGGGGATACTGTTAGACTAACCCAGATCTTCCTTAATCTGATTGGTAACGCCATCAAGTTTACCCATAAGGGATACATCCGCGTCAGCGCCCGTAATATCCATCAAGCCGATGGCAAGGCAATCCTTGAGTTCAAGGTCAAGGATACGGGGATCGGTATCCCCAAAGGTAAGCTAGATGAGATCTTTGAAGGTTTCAAACAGCTAGATGTAGACACCAATCGTCGCTATGGCGGTACGGGTTTAGGCCTTACCATTGTCCAACAGCTGGTCAAGCTGCAAGGCGGAGACATCAGCGTGGAAAGTGAAATGGGGGAAGGCTCATGCTTTACCTTCACGCTTGAATTTGAAGTCAGTCAAGCCGAATCGCCAGTCTACCAGGAAGAAGTCAACGTAGATTATAGTGAAGTTGAGGGGTTGGAGATCCTTTTAGTAGAGGATAATCCGCTTAATCAGCTAGTAACGAAAAAACTCCTTTCTGACTGGAAGATTTCTTGCGATATTGCCAACAACGGACGTGAGGCTATTGAAGTCCTGAAAAAGCGAGATTATGATCTTGTTTTTATGGACTTGCAAATGCCCGAGATGAATGGCATAGAGGCTACTAAAGTGATCAGAGAACAAATGCCCTCTCCGATCAAAGAAGTGCCAATTGTTGCGCTTACCGCGAACGCTTTTACCGGCACTGATGATGAGTGTCTCAAAGTGGGGATGAACGATTATGTTTCAAAACCCATACAGATGAATAATCTGTATTCGAAAATCGTGCAGCACGCCAGACCTCGGACCGCTGAGCTAGAGGGGGAAAATGTGCCCAATGGTGTACATATTGAACCAGAGCTCAACACAGCCGTTGAGCCCCCTAAGGAACTAAATGGCAATGGTAGCCATCATCCTAATGGGCACAATGCCAATAATGGCACCAAAATTACTGATTCTCAAGATCCTGTGATCAACCTCAATTACCTTAAAGAAATATCCGGTGGTGATACTGGAATCATCTCCAAGACCATCGAAAAATTTCTAGAAACTACGCCCGATATTCTTGACCAAATGGATGATCATCTCGAACAGGGAGATCATAACAGCCTTGGTAGAGCTGCGCATAAGCTCAAGAGCTCGGTGGCCTTTATGGGCATCGATGCCATCAAAGAGACCATCTTGGAGATAGAGCGAATCACTAAAACGGGCCAGGGGGTCGATGAACTCGGGACTCACGTCAAAAAAGTACGTGTAGTTTTAGAACAGGGCTACGGTGAATTGAAACTAGCTTTGCAATCGTTCTGATAACTCGTATTTTCGAGGGATCATGCGGCAAGATTTTCAGTATCAGACAAAAGCGGGCCATTCCATCAACATGAGTTTGTATGGTGCAGACTCTTTTGGAGAAGGACCCTGCATACTTTATCTCCACGGCTTTAAAGCTTATAAGGATTGGGCCTTTGTGCCTCATATGGCAACGCATTTTGCGTCCCAAGGCTTTTCCTGTCTCACCTTTAACTTCTCACATAACGGAATTGGTGCCGATGGGGAAACCTTCACCGAATTTGATGCCTTTGAGCAAAATACTTTTTCGCTTGAATTAGAGGAAGCCTTAGAGGTTATTCACCTCTTGGCCCATACGGATTTCTTTGGCCGTTACCTCACTAAGCCGATAGGCTTGCTAGGACATAGTCGTGGTGGTGGAATTGCCTTGCTTGCAGGGCAAAAAAGCCGTGATATCAAAGCTGTTTGTTCTTGGGCGGCTGTTTCAAAATTTAATCGTTATAGCAAAGCCCAAAAAGAGCAGTGGAAGCGGTTAGGTTATCTTGAGGTCAAAAATAGTCGTACCGGCCAGATCTTTAAGCTAGGACGTAAGCTCCTAGATGATGTGGAGAA
>CAZHOC010000614.1:0-4357 GCA_964534295.1 uncultured Bacteroidia bacterium
TGGGTCGATGATGCGAATTCCTTTGCCGATTTTATTGGCACCACTGAGCAAGCCTTACATCTCATAGAAGATGCTATCGTTCGTGCTGATACCTTGGATAAGCCATGGGCGGTGGAAGAACTGAAAGCGACCCGTAAGCGCATATCTAAGCTGCCAAGGCAGCAAAAGCAGGGCTTTGTCCTGCATCACAATTGGGTGGTTAATACGCCTATGGAAATTGGGATCGTAGACACGGCGAGGGCTTTGCGAGCCTTGGAGACCGGCAGCCAATTTGTCAATCCTTATGGCCTCTTTGTTACTGGCATCGACCGCGACGAAACGGCTGGTAAAGACGAGAGTTCCTTTGCCGCTGGCAAAAAAGTCTTTTCCTACACTGGAGCGGTGATGACCTTGCCCACGGGCGTGATGGCGGTCGCCGAAAACCAATATGGTCGGCCAGATCGCGCTTTGGATTATCTCCATCGCTTGGAACGCAGCTTTAGCTTTGCTCTGCCTGGGTCGATCTATGAGGTCTCCCCAGACTTTGGTATGATGACCCAAGCGTGGAATCTGTATGGATTTGCTATTCCAATCGTGCAGCAGTTTTTTGGGATTCAACCATCAGCAGCTAAGAGAAACATCCGCATACAGCCTTTGATGCCATCAGAATGGCCCAATGCGAAGCTTGAGAATGTACTAGTCGGAGACAATACACTCAATATTGAATATCAGAAAGAGGGGAACAAAACCATCCTTAATATTCAGCAAAGCAAAGCTGACTGGGCCCTAGAGCTTGCCTTCCCCTTGGGTAAGTATAGCAAATGGGAAATCAATGGGGAGGCATCTCTGCCGCTAGAGGAAAATGGCTTTGAAGTGATGCAATTAGAAGGGGGAAGTCTTCAGATTGTATTGAGCCATTAGGCAGTGGTTCCTTTAGGCTTCTGTATGCTCGATGCTTTCGTTCTGCGAAGCAGTACTTACCAAAAGAGCTCTTGCGTAGAACTACCCACAGGATTCTTTTGGGTAACGGTCATTCGCCCTGCCCAATCTTTGGTCTCGGGTAGGGTCTGATCACTGATCTCATCGATCATAATTCTGAAGCTATACAGTCGGGAGAGACCTATGTTTTTTTCCGCTTCGCGGAACAAATCTACTTCGATGAACCCTTCATCCGATTCGTTGCTACTATCATAAACTCTCGCTTCAATTTCAGGAAATGCCTGACTCATCTTGAAAGCTAAGGCTTCGGTCAACTGCTGACTTTTAGCCTCGTTGAGGGATTCTATTTGCGGGGCTACTTCGCTGCCTCTGCCTTCTCCATATTCAGGGAAGATTGGGTTGATCAGCAAAAACCAAAACAGCAGACTGAGGCCCAAAGCTGCAAAGGATCGCCAAAGTTCTGGACTTGGGGCCGGGCTAGTACCTTGATAACTGACCAATCTGGTACCCGCTACAAAATCACCTAAGCGACGCTCAGGGTTGATAAGGGCCCAAATAAACTCTACTGGCCATATAAAAGAGAGTAGATTGCGCAAAAGGCTTACAAAAGGATCCGCCGCGGCTTCGGTTTTTGCGTGCAGTACTTGCTGCTTAAGCGCTCTTTTGGCAAGGCTACGGGAGCCAAATACATCTTTTGCTGTCCAAAGGGCAAAAAGAATAATGATCGCCCATTTGGTGACGACTTCTGCCTTATTGTAACTCGACTCCATGGCCAAGTCGCTGAAATCCATTGCTACCAGAGTGAGCACGGCACCAAATCCTAGGCCAACGAATACAATCATATAATCGATGAACATACCCGCGAATCGATGACCAGTTTTGACAGCTTGGAAAGACATAAAGGCTTTTATTTTTTGCTTTCTGAAGGTAAAGTAGTCGATTCCTTCTTCTATTTTCAAATAGTCTAAGGATTTATTTTTGCCCTAGCGCTACTTGCTCATCTCCTGATTGATAGGGGAGAAAGGTCATAATGAATTGCAGCATTTCATCTGTGGTACGCATGCTGCCATCCCGCTCAGCAATCAACTGGGGGGGATCGAAGGGATTATTAGGGTTGTCCAAGGTGTTGTCATAGACAGCTTCAACGACTACCCTAGTGCCTTTGGAGAGGGGGAGCATATACTCAAAAGTATAGAAGTACTGCCAGCGAAAGTCCCACTCTGGGATGCGAATCAAAGCTATGGTATCTCCTGTTGGTGGTATGGCGTATGCCGTAAATGACTTGCCCAAGAGGTGCATATGGGGATTTAGCGTCAATAGGGAAATATCTTGCTGGATAATCGCTTCTGTCCGGAACTCCATGATCGTATCTGGCGGGATCACCAAAGGTGGCACTATGTCTGAAATCCCCAGAGTACCCATTTGTAATTCCATGGTTGGGCGTTCCGGGGGACCCGGGGCAAAAAAGACATTCACCCTAGACAAATCAGAAGTGTCCTCTGGCGATGGGCCATAATGTAGATCATTGAAAAGGAAGGCTCCCTTTTTGCTCAGGCGATATCCTCCTACTCCCTCAGGATATAGTTGTGGGACCACTCCTGGCAGATAATTACAAACTAATGGCGTAAGGGTTGGGTAGGTCCCATCGTCATTAAGGAGGCCAAGTTGGGGGTAGGCCCGTTGCACGGGAACGACTTCCCTATCCACAAAGCGTTCGCCTTCCATCACATCGGCTTTGGCTTTTGGATCGTAGCTGACGAGGTGCCCGTTCATATGATGGACCACCTTTTTATTGCCGGCGACAAATTCAAAAGCTTTGACAAAGGTGTCTTGGGCAATTTCGTAGGGAATTTTGCCAAATAGGAAGCGGTCTTGATTATTGCCCTCAATGGGGAAGGCCTCGTCCATTTCTAGGACTAGATCGGGTTCTCCTAAAAAAGAGGTTGTAGGAAACTGAGGCGGTGCAGGAATTTGGCTTTCATCACCAATGGGGGCCCCTTGTTTGGCCCACAAGTCCAAAAGGGCAATCTCTCGCTCAGAGAGGATCTTTTCTTCGATAAAATGACGGTACTCAGGGTCTGCGGGCCATGGAGGCATATAGCGATCCCGCGTAACTTTGGCTACCATCTTTTTACGCTTGGAGACATCCCGATAGCTGATCAGGCTAAATGGCCCAGCGCTACCCGGTCGATGACAGGGCGTACAATTTTGATAGATGATAGGAGCAATGTGTTCGCTAAAAGTAACCGTTTCTGGTAGACTAATCGAGGCTGTATTCGTCTCTTGTCCCGCCGGCTCTCCGCAAGCCCAAAGTAGACAAATTGCTAAACCTAATATGAAGGTGTCTTGCTTCATTTCTTATTCGATCAAACAGCCAACGGCCTCTGTTTTAGGAGTAGTGATTTCTCGCCCAGCTAGACTGGCAGTAAGGGCATCTGCCAAATAAAAGCGCGTGGCCTGCAAGCGTTTTTTGCCTAAAGCCGCAATCCAGTTATCGATTTTGCCTTGGTACAATACTTCGCCTTTTGCATTTACCACAAATACCTCCGGAGTAACGCTAGCCTCAAAGTGCTCCGTCAATTTGTAGTCAGGGTCTTTGAGGGCCTTGACAGGTAGTTGGAAACGTGCCATGTATAAGGTGATCTCGCTAGGCGAATAGGTATCGCCGGCAAAAATACCGTAGAAGCTTACCTTCTCTCGACTAAATTTCTGGCGCAATTCTTTGATGGTTACTGCATAATTCTCGCAGAGGGGACATTCAGGGGCGAGAAAAAAGAAAACCGATAATTCCTGCTCTGCTACTGCCGATAGGGCATAGGACTGCCCATGTACAGTCGGCAATTGCATTTGGAGTAGGTCGGTCTGGGCCCAGGCTGGCTGCCAAAAAGTTAGCCCAATCGCCCAAAATAGAGTCAAAAACAAAGGTTTCATAAGCTGTCTAAAAATAACCAAAATTCTGCTAAAACATTCTGAGAACTGCTTTGTATCTTAATACAAGCAAAAGGACTATTTATCATGAAACTCGCCCTAACCGTGGTGTTATGGTTGGCGTTTGGGCTTTGCCATGGGCAAACTACCTTTCGTCATCTTCAACACAACAATAAACTACGGACCTCCCAGTCTGCATCTACCTCCAAGGAGGTGAAACTCACTTTAAATTCCTCTAAAACTCAAAAAGGTCCAGACCTCCATCCCGCGCGTCTCCAAAATCAAAAGGTGGCCCAACGCCGGATGCACAAACGTCAGCGTACTGCTCCTGAGCATATGCGTTACAGCAGTCAGGATCTTTATTTAGAGATCCGACGTGGGGAAGGCATGGAAAAGCAAAAAGCCCAAAACCGCAAGATGTGGTCAGGCAAATAGGGGAATTACGAAGGTTGAATATCGAATTTTGTCGTGCGCCATTGAGTTATAGATCAACTCAGCGCCAAAAAGGTTT
>CAZHOC010000615.1:0-4355 GCA_964534295.1 uncultured Bacteroidia bacterium
CAATAAGGTGAAGTACCGCTTTACCCAAGACAAGGATAATATCAGTGAAATGGGAGCCACCGTTGCAGAGGTCAAGTCAAATGAATTCCTCAACCAAAAAGGAGGTCTCCCTTTGGTGATTACCTTTGACCATAAGTATATGCTGTCTGGCGAGGGCGACAAAAGCAAATTGACGATCCACGAAGATTATAGCGGTATCTATGTCAATTTTTGGAATCCCGCCCCAGTGGAAGAAGCATATGCTCGTCTAAACCGTGCCCTAAAAATGCGTGCAGAACTCTTAGCCAAATAACCCATGCAGGAGATTGTCAATATCAGCTCTATCGGAGAAGTTCATCGAATTTTTGATTTAGAAAGCCCTAAACATCCGCTTGTTTCTGTAATCCAGATTGACGACAAAATGACCAATTTTGATTATGGCGATGCTAAGTATGTCTTTGATTTCTATCAGATCAATTTGAAGATTGGCTTCTCCGGTTCTATGCTCTACGGGCGTAATTCCTATGATTTTGAAGAGGGGACTTTAACTTTTATCAAGCCGGGACAAACAATCCAAATGGAAGATCGTGAGGAGATAAAGGGTAGCTCTGGCTGGACCCTTCTTTTTCATCCGGACCTGATACGAAAGTCTGTATTGGGTACGACCATTGGGGATTATTCCTTCTTTGATTATGATCTAAATGAAGCACTTCATCTTTCCGAGTCTGAACGAAATTCACTCACTGAACTAGTGCAAAAAATCGAGCAAGAATACCAACAAAACATCGATCGCTACAGTCAGGAATTGATTATCGCCAACATCGAGATGTTGTTGAAATACAGCAAACGATTTTATGACCGCCAGTTTTACACACGCACCAATCTCAACAAGGACTTTCTCTTTAAGTTCAATCAGGTCCTAAAGCAGTACTACAACTCAGAAAGGCCTCTTCTTCAAGGCGTTTTAACGGTCAAGGAATGCGCTGAAGAGCTCAATCTTTCTGTCAAATAATTGGGAGACCTCATCAAAACTGAAACAGGCAAAAGCGCCAAAGAGCAGATTCAGGACTATGTCATCGAGCAGGCCAAAAACAAGTTACTAGGTACCAATGAAGCCATCAGTCAAATTGCTTATGCTTTAGGCTTTGAGTACCCACAAGGCTTAAATAAGTTGTTCAAAGCAAAGGTGGGCGTCAGTCCCGGTGCTTATCGTAGTATGAATTAGGGGAGCTTATCTGAGGCGTTTTCGTTTTTTTATTACTCCCGAAAGCTTTCGGGACGCGGAACGCTTAATCGGTTGGTTGAAGGTTAGATTTGTTGAATTATTGAATTTTCGGAGTCTTAACTCAACAACTCAACAACTCAACAACTCAACAACTCAACAACTCAACAACTCAACAATTTCCCCCTCGTTCTGCGCAGCAGAAAAAATGCCCAATGTCGAGAGCTAAACTCCTTCGACATTGGGCATTCAGTATTCTTAAATCGGCATTCTAAACGCGCTCGATAATGGTCGCGATTCCCATACCACCACCAATGCAGAGGGTAATCAAACCGGTATTGAGGTCTTGGCGCTCCAGCTCATCCATGAGCGTACCGGTTAGCATACAACCCGTAGCACCCAGTGGGTGTCCGAGGGCAATCGCACCGCCATTGACATTGATTTTGTCGTGCGGTACACCCAGTTTTTCCATGAATAGCATCGGCACAGCTGCAAAAGCTTCATTGACTTCAAAGAGGTCGATATCGCTGACTTCCATGCCTGCTTGTTTGAGGGCTTTGGCACTTGCTGGCGCTGGGCCTACCAACATGATAGTGGGATCAGTACCATGAATAGCCGCCGCACGGATTTTGAAACGAGGCTTCAAACCTAGCGCCTTACCCGTCTCAGCGTTCCCGACTAGGGCAATAGCGGCACCATCTACTATCGCAGATGAATTACCCGCATGATGCACATGATCGATCTCTTCTACCTCTGGGTATCTATCTATCGCTACCGCATCAAAGCCACCCATTTGGCCTATCATAGAGAAGGAGGGATTGAGATTGCCTAAGCCTTCAATGGTGGTGCTAGGCCGAATGTTTTCGTCTGTATCTAAAACAGTCAAGCCGTTGATGTCTTTTACCGCGATGCGAGAATGATAGCGGCCTTCGGCCTCAGCCTTAGTGGCCCGCATTTGAGATTCATAAGCAAAAGCATCCACCTCATCACGTGAGAATCCATGCTTAGAAGCAATCAAGTCTGCGGAGATACCTTGTGGTACGATATGTCCGGATAATGCCACCGCAGGGTCCATAAACATCCCCCCGCCGTCTGATCCCATCTTAACGCGAGACATACTTTCTACCCCTCCGGCTACAATCATATTGCGGAAGCCAGATTTGACATAGGCGGCTGCCTGATTGATGGATTCAAGACCCGAGCCACAAAAGCGATTGAGCGTTACCCCGCAAAGGTGATCCCCATAATGAGAATGCTGAGCTGCAGTTTTGGCAATATTGGCGGCTTGGTCCATAACCTGGCCCACGCAACCGAGTATGACGTCTTCTACTTGGGTGGTATCAAGCTCATGCTTCTCTTTCAATTCGACCATCACTTGGGTCGCAAGTTCGGTAGGCGTAATGCCATTTAAAGCGCCTTTTTTGTTTCCTTTTCCGCGGGTGGTGCGGATCGCGTCGTATATGTAAGCTTCCATTTTTAATCTATTGTTGCCGCTTGATAAGTGGGCAAAAATAAGTTCATCAAAATATTTATTTTAAACTAGTCAAATGCCAGAAAAGCCTAAATTTGAAGTGGATTGTTAGCCCTGTAAATTGATTTAGCATTAGGAATTTGAAGGATAGTGGATGCGGAAAATAAGGACGCGGGAAGACGTATTGGCTTTTGAACAATTACCCTTGCCGGACTTGCCGGAAAGTGTTTATGGGGTAGTCAAAAAGGCCGCAGATCAGTATGCGGAAAGGGAGTTCCTACGCTTTTTTCTGGATGCCCGTAAGTATAAGCGAAATCATCATTGGACCTATCGGGAGTTGTTGGAGGAAGTGCATGCTTGCGCCAATATGTTTTATGATTTAGGCATTGGCCCCGAGGATGTGGTCTCCTATATTATGCCCAATAGCCCTGAGACAATTTTTACGGTATACGGGGCAGAAACAGCAGGAATTGTTAACCCGATCAATCCCCTCCTAGAAGCTTTTCAACTAGCCGAAATCATGCAAGCCGCTAAGACCAAGGTCTTAGTTACCTTGGCTCCACTACCTCAGGCTAATATTTGGGAAAAAGTCTCTAGCATACTCGATCAAGTCCCCAGTCTAGAGACCGTATTGTTGGTTGATTTTCAGCAATATGTCAATCCTATTGCTGGGTTATGGCTGCGCTTCAGACAGGGAAAACTCAGGGTGCCTCCTGGTGTCAGACTACTCAACTTTAATCAGACCAAGGCCCAATACTCACGAGAAAGCCTAGATTTTGATCGCAGGATCAACCCTGATGATATTGCTTCTTACTTCCATACTGGGGGTACTACTGGAAAACCTAAAATCGCCCAACATACCCATCGTAATGAGGTGTTCAATGCTTGGGTAATGGATGCGATGTTTTCCCTCGAGGGTTATCGCACTACTTTTTGCGGCCTGCCTTGGTTTCATGTCCATGCCGTGATGGCATCAGGATTGGGACCCATTTTCCAAGGCAATGGGGTTGTCTTAGGGACACCGCAAGGGTTTCGGGCAAATGGCCTGGTGCCCAATTTTTGGAAGATAGTTGAGCATTATAAGATCAGTTATTTTATTTCCGTCCCGACTGTTTTGCAGGTTTTGCTAAACGTTCCCGTAGAGGGAAAGGACCTTAGTAGTCTCAAATATGCTTTTTGTGGTTCTGCGCCTTTGTCGCTCAAGCTTTTCAATGACTTTGAGGCCAAGACTGGAGTAGAGATCCTTGAGGGCTATGGCCTTACCGAGGGTACAAGCACCAATTCTGGTAATCCCTCCTTCGGAGAACGCAAAGTGGGTTCCATTGGATTGGCGATGCCTCATCATCATTTGGAAATAGCGATCCTTGATGAGAATGAACGATTTGTCCGTATGGCAGCAACCAATGAGATCGGTTCCATTCTGACCAGAGGAGAATCAATATTTCCCGGATATAAGCAGGAGGTCTACAATCAAGATATTTGGGTCGAAGATGGCACTCATCGTTGGTTTAAAACGGGAGATCTCGGTCGCAAGGATGAAGACGGTTATTTATGGATCACAGGCCGCAAAAAAGAAGTCATTATCCGTAGCGGACACAATATTGATCCTAATTCTATTGAAGAAGCACTTGCTCGGCATCCGGCGGTGGCTGCAGTCGCGGTCAACGCGACCAGCAAGGCGGT
>CAZHOC010000616.1:0-4352 GCA_964534295.1 uncultured Bacteroidia bacterium
TGCTCGGCACAATTAAGTGGAAAGGCTGGCAAAAACTGCCCATCAGGCACTTGTTTAAGTCCTTCTTTTTGGCCAGTGACCCCGACAAAGCGTTCGACGTAGTCGTACCAAGGCTCAATATCCTTATAACGTATTGGCCAGTCTACTCCTATGCCTTCCTTGGCATTGGCTTCAAAATCTATATCGCTCCAGCGGTAGCAATGGCGTCCCCACATGATGGAGCGGCCTCCGACATGGTGCCCTCTGATCCAATCAAAGCGATTGACTTCGTCATAGGGATACTCATCATCTTTATTGATGAAATGTTTATGGTCTTCTCTTACCCACCAGGAAAGACGATTTTGCTTGAAATAATGCTGGGCGATCTCTTCTTGGGTAACCATGCCTTGATTGGGGAAGTCCCAAGGATCAGTATTGGCGGTAGGATATTCGCCATGCTTGATATTGCGACCTCGTTCGAGCACGAGTGTTTTGTACCCTTTTTTGCAGAGTTCCATAGCAGCAAAGCCGCCGCTGATGCCCGAACCGATCACGATTGCGTCATAGGTTACGGATTCATTCGTGATTAGATTCATATGGCCCAAGCTTTGCCGCCCACATCCGCCAGTTTGATACATGGCTGGTATTCTCCCGGGACGGGCAGATAGTTAAGGAAATTTTTGCCGATGGTTTCGGTGTTTAAGTAGTACGCAACTGTTTGCTGCTTGAGGTCTAGATAGGCCTTTTGCACGCTTTCGCTAATGCTTGGGTCTTTGGCTTCGATTTTTTGCAGGGCAGCCGCTAAATCTGCTTCGCCCTCCAGATGGCTGGCCAGGGCCTCAAAGCCTTTTTGATAGCTCTTTTGATTTTCTTCGGTATAGGCCTCACTGAGCATATGGTCCACCATGCGGTGAACGCCTACTTCAGTCGCCGAGGGACTATCCGTCTTGGGCAAAATCGTATCGACTAAGCGTTCCAGCAGGGAAAACTGATCCGGATTGAAAAACTGCGGATCGAAAGCAACTCCTTCTGTACTCGCCTCCGGATTACAACCCGAAAGAATACTGCTGACCAAAGGAGCGCTCAAAGCAGCCCCCGTAAGGTAGGCTGTGTACTTTAATACTTCTCTTCGCTTCATAAGTAGTAGATGTTGAACAGAAGTTAAGGAAAAATAATGGCTTGAGAGAAAGAGGTTTTGGGATAGGTGTGCGAAGATTCAATTTCGATAAATGGTATTTTTTGACTCGTTATGCCATTTTTTTGTAAATGTTGTTATATTATGATACGAATCCGTATCATTTAAGCATCTTAACCTATGTTGAAGGGATTTTTTTCATTTGCTCCTGGGGATAGGAGAGAGGCAACTGAACTTAAAAATGGACTTTCTCAGCAATTTTCCATCCGTGGATATCAGGTCATCTTTTGGGATGAAGAATTAATTGATATTGGAAGAGATCACGAAGAAGCTGTTTTAGAAAGCATTGATAAAAGCCAATTTTCGATATTGATGCTTAGCCCAGATTTCCTGAGTAATTCATACTTGATGGAGCAACAGCTTGCTTGGCTTTTTGACAAAAAAAAGAGGGATTCCCAATTTTTGCTTCTCCCTGTGTTATTAAAACCTAGTCCTATAAGTTACACTAAACTGCAAGGGATCCGCTATTATGCACCAAGGGGGGAGCAGTTTAATATTCCAGATAAGGAAGTCTCTTATTCGCTTATGCTTAGACAAGGTTCTCCTGAGAAAGATGAGTATCATTTAGACCTTGCGAAAAGGCTTTTAGACTCTCTTAAAGGCGTACTTGAAAAAGAAAAGACAATTTTTGAGGAACAGATAAGCCAAGGGCATCCTCAAGAATCCCTTATCGATCTATTACTATCAAAAAAGAAAGCTATAGTAAGTCACATACAGAAGTATATCCCTCTTTTCTTTGCTGAAGTAGAGGATGACCTGACCTTAAGATTAGAGGCAAAATGGTTAGTGGAAATGCTAATAGCGAGAATTGCCACTCAGGAAGAGAGTTCTTATGATAAGTATTTAAGCGAAAAGAAATACTTGCCCCCAGAAGCCTACCCCCAGATGCTTTCTCAAATATTAAGCATAATCCCCTCATCGGTAGAACATAGAAAAGTACTAGTCCAAACCGTAGATGAGTTTAACATTAAGCTTGAGGCCTTAGGGCAAGCTATCGAGTAAAGCTTCAATTTTAGCTTTGGTACTTGCGTCTGCGTATTGTGATAATTCTAACAGGCTTCTTTCTAAAGAACGAATTTGATTTACAAGGTCAAGGTATCTTTTCTTATCAGACATATATTTATCAAATAACTGATAAAACATGTCCAATAATTATGCCATAGGGCAAAAAGGGCGATAATCCTCTACTTCTTAATCTTTTGTTTTTGCTTCATAAGAGTCTCTAATTCAGCTCGTTCGAGCTTCCTGCTTTGATTTACAAGTTCAAGATAGCGGTCTGTGGATGAAGGTTGTTTTTTCTTTTCCATTTTGCGTATGCTAAAAATTTTGACCCAATATTACTAATAAAAATAGAATAATGTGCCAATTATTTTAGTTTTATTTTTGGGTTGGCTCGATATGCAAATAATTTTTGCAATTCTGCTTGATTTATTTTATCTATTTGGAAACGCTTAAGAGGTGTGCCCTATTGAATGGAATGAAACAGTTATGTGGTTCTATAATTTTGCATAGCCCAGTGATAATCGTTCCGCACAGCGGCAAAAACTAAATCAACAAATCTCAAATACCATGAATCCTATCCTCAAAAACATCTTAGCCGTGATCGCAGGCTGGTTTGGCGGAAGTCTCGTCAATATGGGCTTGGTTCAAATTGGACATAGTGTATTTCCTCTCGCTGGGGTAGATCCCAATGATATGGAGGCGATGGCTGCTGCTATGCCGACCATGGGGGCAGAACATTTTGTTTTCCCTTTTTTGGCGCATGCGCTTGGAACTTTGGTAGGCGCAGCGATTGCTTATCTCATTGCTGCTAATCACAAAATGAAATTTGCCCTTAGCATCGGTGGACTTTTTCTCCTGGGAGGGATAGCGGTCAATTTTATGCTGCCTGGACCGACATGGTTTACTGCCCTTGATATACTGTTGGCTTATATCCCTATGGCTTGGTTAGGCGGGAAAATTGGGGAAAGGATACAAGCACGTCAAGAAGCATAGCCCCATAAAAAAGCGGCTCACCTAAAGGCGAGCCGCATATAAAAATAGTATAATAAGGATCGTTTAGCTTAGGTTTTCAAAGACACCAGCTACGCCTTGACCACCTCCGACACATGCCGTTACGATACCGTATTTCTGCTGGCGGCGGGCCATTTCGTTCATCAATTGTACCGTGAGTTTACCGCCAGTACAACCCAATGGGTGTCCTAAAGCGATGGCGCCACCATTTGGATTGACGATAGAAGGATCGAGATCTAGCTCACGGATGACCGCTAAGGACTGAGAAGCAAAAGCTTCGTTCAATTCAAATTGATCAATGTCGTTTTTGCTGAGCCCCGTTTGCTTAAGCACCTTCGGTACTGCTACGATGGGTCCCATACCCATGATACGTGGGTCGATGCCTTCAGTAGCATAACCTACCATGCGAGCTTTTGGCTCAATGCCCAATTCTTTGACCATTTTCTCAGACATGATCATGACGAAAGCGGCTCCGTCAGAAGTTTGAGAAGAGTTACCTGCGGTAACGGTTCCATTATTACGGAATACAGGACGCAACTTGGCCAAGGCTTCGATACTCGTTCCGCGACGCGGGCCTTCATCTGTATCGACTACATACTTCTTAACCTGACGCATACCTTCTTCATCGATATAGCGATCTTCTACTGCGATGGGTACGATCTGGTCTTTGAAGTAGCCTTTTTCTAAAGCGTTGAGGGCCTTCATGTGAGAGTGGTATGAAAACTCATCCATGTCCTCACGCGTGATTTTATAATCAGCCGCTACTTCTTCAGCGGTAATTCCCATGCCTAGGTACCAATCTGGGTGCTTTGTAGCCACATCATAGTTGAGCGCTACTTTGTGTCCCATCATCGGTAGGAGAGACATACTTTCAATGCCTCCGGCAACGATACAATCTGCCATACCGGCTTTGATTTTGGCTACGCCAAGAGCGATAGTCTCAAGTCCTGAACCGCAATAGCGATTCACAGTTACCCCTGAAACGTTCATCGGCAAAGCCATCAAAGAAATCATACGACCAATCTGCATGCCTTGCTCTGCCTCTGGCACTGCACAGCCACAAATCAAATCGTCGATACGGGTGGGGTCTAGTTCAGGTACGCTAGCTACGAGGTGTTTTACTACCTCTGCGCCCAGGTCATCTGAACGAAAGTTTTTAAAGCCG
>CAZHOC010000617.1:0-4348 GCA_964534295.1 uncultured Bacteroidia bacterium
GTCATAAAGACGGCAAGTGCAGCCATGGTCAATGGAGCGATCCACAGCTTTGTACAGGCGGTTGCTTTAGAGCTTCCGGCTCATCTTCGCGTCAATGTGGTTTCACTAGGCATGGTTCAAGACGCCTATGAAAAATATAAGGACTACTTCCCGGGTCACAATCCAGTACCGATGACTAAAGCCGTCAATGCTTATATTAGAAGCGTTCTGGGAAGCAGAACCGGCGAAATTATCCGTCAATATGAATAAACTACTCACTACTTTAAGCTGTATCATCCTTCTGATGAGCTGTAACTCAGCCGAGCAGCAATCCGAAAGCAAAAGCAATCTTCCTCGCGTAGCGATCGCAGGTTTGGCCATAGAGTCTAGCACCTTCTCGCCTGCCCAGACTCACGAACCCGCCTTCCACGCTCGCATGGATGAGGATGTCTTTACTTATTATCCATTTATGGAGCCAGACTCTTCTTGCCGTAAGCGAGCAGACTGGGTACCTACCCTGAGAGCACATGCCTTACCGGGCGGAATCGTCACCGCCGAAGCCTACGAGTCCCTAGTCAACAAAACCCTCACTAGACTCAAAGAAAATGGCCCTTATGATGGGCTCTTTTTTGATATCCACGGCGCGATGAGCGTAGTGGGCTTGGATGATCCAGAGGGCGATTTCATCGAACGCGTCCGTGAGGTCGTAGGACCGGATTGCCTGATTTCAACTTCCATGGACCTTCACGGTAATGTGTCCATCCGACTAGCCCAACAA
This sequence comes from uncultured Bacteroidia bacterium, assembly GCA_964534295.1. GTDB lineage: Bacteria > Bacteroidota > Bacteroidia > J057 > J057 > JBCAWW01. Next base: position 758 of record CAZHOC010000617.1, read on the forward strand.
TCAGATTTGATTACCTGCTATCGTTTGGCCCCTCATGAAGATGCTATTGAATCCAAGAGACGAGCAGTTACCAATTTGCTCGACCGGCTCGAAAACGGCAAAGGCAAACCCCCTTATAAAGCTTGGATCAAAGTTCCGATTTTGTTGCCTGGTGAAAAAACCAGTACCCGTATAGAACCCGCAAAAAGCCTTTATGGCAAAGTCGATCCCTTGACTAAGCAAGAAGGGGTGATTGATGCCGCCATTTGGGTAGGCTATGCTTGGGCTGACGAACCACGCAATCATGCCGTAGTCATGGCTTATGGCGATGACAAAGCCGCTGTCAGCGAGGCTGCGGAAGAATTAGCCCAGTACTTTTGGGACGTTCGAGACGATTTTGAGTTCGTCGCTCCTGTGGCATCTTTGGACGAGAGTTTAGACATGGCGATTGCTCATGAGGAAGCACCTTTTATCATCAGCGATATGGGGGACAATCCCACCGCAGGAGGTGCAGGCGATGTCACTTGGACCCTAAAAGAAATTCTGGCTCGACCTGAATTCCAAGCCGAGGATGGCCCATCTTTGATCTATGCGTCAATCCCCGGTCCTAAATTGGTCGAGGTAGCTGTCAAAGCCGGCGTAGGTAATACCGTCGAGGCTGAGGTCGGAGCGGCCGTGGATGATCGTTATGCGAAGCCTATCCTCCTCAAAGGCACCATCCAATCAATAGAACATGGCGACCAACATGCCGAAACCGAAGTCGTCGTCAAGGTCGGCAGCGTCAATGTGATCGTTACCAAAAAGCGTAAACCCTATCACCACGAATCAGATTTTACCAATCTTGGCCTCAATCCTCGCGAAAGTGAGATCGTGGTGGTCAAAATTGGCTACCTCGTGCCTGAGCTCTACGATATGCGCAAAGGTTGGATTATGGCATTGACCCCAGGTGGTGTAGATCAAGACCTCGAACGTCTCGACTACAAGCGCATTATCCGCCCCATGTTCCCGCTCGATCGAGATATGCCAGATCCTGATCTCAGCGCCAAAATGGTCCCGCTATCAGAGGCGATTTAGTCGTGGGAATTTCGAATACTGAACGCCCAATGTCGAATAATGAAGGTAATACTGCCCCTTCCTTCTACATTGGGCGTTCGATATTTATTATTCGACATTAATATGGGTCATTTTCTATAGGCCTTTCGGCAAGCTCAAGCTGACAAATAGAATTATCAACAGGCTGCGCCTTTAGCTCCTCAGTGTCATCCTGAGCGATAGCCGAAGGAACTAACAGGATAAGCGTTGCGCGAAGCGGAAACCCAAAATCAACGACCTCTCATGAAAATCATCATTTTTGGCGCCTCCGGCTCTGGCACCACTACCTTGGGGCGCGCCTTGGCGACACGCTACGAATGGTCCTTCCTCGACGCAGATGATTACTATTGGCAAAAGACAGATCCTCCTTACCAAATAAAAGTGCCCCTAAAAGAGCGAACACAGGCCCTAATGCAAGACTTTTTGGCGCAGCAATCTGTTGTCGTAAGCGGTTCTCTGGTGACTTGGGGCGAGGAATGGCAAGTAGCATTTGAACTTGGGATATTTTTGCACCTACCGCCCGAAATCCGTATTCAGCGTCTCCAAAAACGAGAGATTGAGCGTTATGCGGAACAGCTTGAACAAGATCCCAAAGTCGCCCAAAACTCAAAAGATTTTATTGCATGGGCTCGTCAATATGATGATCCTAATTTTAATGGCCGGAGTATCACCCAACACAACAACTGGATCAAGCAAGTTTCGTTTCCGGTCCTGAGGGCTAAGGGGGCCTTTAGCTTGGAAGATTTGTTGGTACGCATCGATCGCTTTTTGGTGTTTTTGCACTGCTTCGCGGAACGATCATCCCTTTTTGCGGCGTATTGCATACGCCCTATAGAAGAACGGTCAAAGATCCCGCATCGCATTTTATTTGTGCGGGATGACGTTTTGAAGTTTTTTCTAGCCTCTGGCAATAAAGCTATCCGTCATGCCGGAATGCGAACGTAGTAAGCATATCCGGTATCTTTTTATTTTTTCCTTGCTGCGCAGAACGCTCAGCCTAAGATGTCGAATCCCATCCATTCTCATCTTGCAAAGCGTGGGGAAGGGATTTATCTTGCTTTTATGTGGGACAACTTGCTCGCTTTACTAAGTACAAATGAGTTTTGGCAGTACGCCTCCATTCCCTTCGTCAGTGCGATCGTGGGTTGGGGTACCAATGTCATTGCGCTCAAGATGACTTTTTATCCGATCAAGTTTTTTGGGATTTGGAAGATCGGCTGGCAAGGGATTATCCCCAGCCGAGCAGGCTTTATGGCCGCTAAAGCGGTTGATCTTCTCACCAAAAATCTCATCTCTATCGAGGAACGCTTCACTCAAATTGAACCCGAACGGGTTGCCGAAGAGATGGAGCCTGTCCTACAACGACTCTCAGAGCAGATCGTCCGCGATACCATGGAAGAAAAGGCGCCCATGATCTGGGAAGCCGCCCCGGAGATGATCAAAACCCGCATTTTTCAAAAGGTCTCTACCGAGCTACCCGAGGTAGTCGAGGAATTGATGGAGGACGTCAAAACCAATATCACCGACCTATTTGATCTCAAAGGCATGGTGGTAGAAGAACTCGAAGCCAATCCCGAATTGCTCAACCTGATCTTTACCGAGTCGGGCAAGGAGGAATTTAAATTTATCGAACGCTCGGGTTTTTACTTTGGCTTTTTATTTGGCCTCTTTCAGATGTTGTTGTGGGTCTTTTGGCAGGAGGTCTGGATCTTACCGGCCGCTGGGTTGGTCGTGGGTTGGGCTACTAATTTCTTAGCCCTCAAACTGATCTTCGAGCCACTCAATCCAAAGAAGTTTGGCCCTTGGCGTTTTCAAGGACTGTTTATCGCACGCCAAGTTGAAGTAGCAGCGGCTTACGCAAAAGTAGTGGCTTCGCAAATATTGACCTCAGAAAACATCTTCATTCGCCTTCTTCACGGCCCTGCTCACGAACGCCTAGAAAAGATCGTGCATTTGCACGTCAAAAAAGCAGTTGACTCCAGCGCGGGTATTTCAAAACCACTCTTTCAGTTAACACAGGGCACCAAACGCTACTTGCAAATCAAGCAGACTGTCGCCCAACGCTTTGTCGAAGAACTCCCCCACTCTATCCACCATCTTTTTGGCTATGCTGAGGAGGCATTGGATATAGAAAACACCCTGCGCACACGCATGCAAGCTTTAGCGCCGGAAAATTTTGTGGGCTTTCTACGTCCGATCTTTCAGGAAGATGAATGGAAGTTGATCTTGGTAGGTGCCGTATTGGGTGCATTGGCCGGACTAGCGCAGTTGATATTTATCTTTGGTGGTTTGATCATCTAAAGCAAAAGCCCATGCGATACTTAGCCATTTTCTTATTGTTATTGGCTTGTAATACGCCTCGCCCAGAGGCAAAATTTGACGTCCAAGCCCAGCAAAAGGTCGCCGCAGAAGTAGAAAGTATGCTACATGCTTATCACGCAGCAATCGACCAAGGTGGCCTAGAAGCGGAGTTTGCCTATTTGGATTCTAGCGATCAATTCTTTTGGGTGCCACCGGGTT
>CAZHOC010000618.1:0-4342 GCA_964534295.1 uncultured Bacteroidia bacterium
TCGTCAATTACAGACAAGGCCAAACCTGTTTCCTGCCCACCGTCGATAAATTCTGTCCCATTTTGGTCGCTTACGGCAAAAAGTCCAGTCCCCAGATTGGTAACATAATAATCCATCCAGCCATCATTATTGTAATCTGTGGCAGCATTGCCCATTGCATTCATCCCAAAATTTAACTCAAGGGAAAACGCTCGATTAGTCATTTTTGATTCTGGATAATCATTACGAAACATAAGATTAGGGGTGATCTTAAATCCAAAATCATTGACTATGTGAAGATCCAGATTTTGATCGTTGTTATAGTCTGTAAATAAGCCAGCGAACCCAAAACCAGAATAGTCTAGGCCATACAATTCATTGGCGAGAAAGAAGTTGCGGCCTCCTGCATTGATAAATAAAAAATCTCTTGCAGGCACAAAAGAGTTTGTGATGGTATTGCCATTGTAGAAAGAGATACCTGTAGGGGCACTATCATAATAATTGGCAATAAATAGATCAGGGAAACCATCCGCATTTACATCTCCAAAAGAAGCACCCATGCTATTGGAACGATAATCTTCCAAGCCCCAAGCTTCGGTTACGTCAAGAAAAGTTCCATCACCTTGATTGAGGTAAAGCAGATTAGGGGCAATGGTACGGTTCTCATCGTTGAAGTTCATACTAGTGATGAGTAGGTCTTTGTAACCATCTCGATTTATATCTGCAGCAGCAGCACCTTGGGTGTGGATTTCAAGCGTTCGGCTGAAGCCGGCACCCTCAAAAACATTGGTAAACGTACCGTCTCCGTTATTGTGGTATAGTGCATCAGGTGCATTACCGCCAGTAACATAGAGGTCTTCATAGCCGTCCAAATCAAAATCTAGCACAGCAGCTCCTCCACCGAAAGTGGCAAGGTCAACTTCAAAGGCGTGTTTAATGCCCGCTTCAAGGGAAACATCAGTAAAAGCGTTTTGTCCGTAACCCGTGAGATAGCTTAGCAGAAAACAGAAAGCAATTGTTTTTCGCATAATTGAGGAAAGATGATACAGAAAGCTTGGGCCTCTCCGAAATGGGAAGGAATAATATTGAAATTGGAAAAGGAGCAAGCTCCTTTTCCAATTTTATCGTACTAAATGTTGGGCTAGAATTAGTAGCCAGGATTTTGAGTTAATCCAGGGTTAAGGTCAATTTCCTTTTGCGGAATTGGCCATAGCTCATGCTTTCCAGTAGTGAAGACACGAGCATCGCGAGACTCACCAAATAGAGTAGCTTGAGGAATAACAGTAGCTGCAGTTCCCCAACGGATAAGGTCATAATAGTGTAGACCTTCAAATGCAAACTCTACGTGACGTTCTTGACGGATAGCTTGACGCATTCCTTCCTGATCCAATCCAGCAGCCAGCTCAGGCATGCCAGCGCGAGTACGAACCGCATTAACCGCTTCATAAACTTCGGTAGAAGGTCCGTTTTGCTCATTTTCAGCCTCAGCAAACATCAAAAGAATATCTGCATAGCGAATTAGGATCACATTGTGTTCATTACAAGAACAGCCATTTTCACCAATCGTCGCATCAGGATCTACATACTTGCGAATGGCAAAGAATGGAGAAAAACCAGATAGGGTTTCAGAGTATAGCTCACCTCTCCAAGTAGACTTACCTGGGATAAACAAGGTCTCCATCATTCGTGGATCACGATTTTCATAAGGATCATTGGGATCAAACAAAGGAGAATCGTCGATCGACATACCATCGGTCATTTCAAAGGCATCAGCAATCCCATCTAGCGGAGTAAGAGAACCCCAACCGTTACCGGGAGTACCTTCAGGACCTGGCGCAGTAGCAACCTGGATAAAGTTACCTTCTCCTTGAGTACCTTCTACGAACTGGATATCGAAGAGGACTTCTTTGTTGTTTTCATTTTTCTCACTGAAAACCTGACCAAATTCGTCTTCCAGACCAATCATATCAGGATTGGAAGCAGACATATCCATCAACTTTCTGGCTTCTGCAATTGCACCTGGATTATCGCCAAAAAACAGCTTATAGCGAACTTTAAAGGCAATAGCGGATTGTTTCGTTGGTCGTCCAATCTCACCACGGAATGGCTCAGTATCCAAATTTGCTTCAGCGAAATCGAAGTCCTCATAAATAGCATTTAAGACTTCAGCTTTAGGAGTACGCGTTACGGCAAGGCCTTCATCACGGGTAAAGACCTTAGTCGCTAATGGTACATCACCAAAGTGTTTTACCAACTCCGCATGGATGTGCGCACGTAAAAAGCGAGCTTCTGCAATCAACTTAGTTTTATCGGCATCCGCCATATTGACTTTGTCGATATTTTCTAGGACTGAATTGGCGCGGAAGATTCCTTCATAACCAAAGTCCCATTTCATATTGATGATACCACCAGTAGTTGGGGTATGCTGACCTTGCGCAATGGTGGTGTATTGTTGCTCCCATGGGCAGCAACCCACTGCATTTTCAGTCAACATATCTAAGTGAGGGGCTTGCCCCCAGTAAAATGAACCACCCCAGATACTACCCTGGAATACATCATAGATGCCATTTACGGCGCGTAATACGTCCTCCTCAGTTTCGAAGAAGCCATCTACACTACCCTGGTCAATTGGGTTCCTGGTCAGGAAATCTCCGTCGCAGGATACGAGGCTGAAGACTAGCAACAGCATGCTCGCGAGTTTAAGTAAGTTTCTCATTATGAATAAGATGAAAGTAGGTTTAGAATTTAAAGTTAACACCAGCAGTGAAGATTTTCAACTGTGGGTAGCCTGAGCCACCATTGGTATTACGTTCGGCACGCTCTGGATCAAAGCCAACGTAGTTGGTTACAGTCCAAAGGTTAGTACCATTTACAAAGACACGAACGCTACGGATGAAATTGTTTTCAAACATCGCAGCAGGGAAGTTATAACCAAACTGGAGGTTCTTGAGGCGGAAGTAATCGCGAGAAGTCATCCACCAGTCATGCGTTACGTTATAGTTGATCCCGGACTGACCGATACGGATCTTAGGTAAAGTCGCGTCAGGGTTTTCTGGAGTCCAACGATCTTCCCAGATAGTAGCTACCCCACCACTGTTTTGGAAAGGCGCGTAGAAACGAGAAGTCTCGAAAGTTTGCGCATCAGCGATTCCTTGGAATAGGGCAGCGAGATCAAAGCCTTTGTAATCAAAGCTAATGTTTGCACCATATAGCCAAGTTGGGTTATCCTGTCCCAGAACGACTCTATCGTCAATCGTGATTACGCCATCACCATTTTGATCTGCATAACGAAGGTCTCCTGGAGTTGGAGTACCAAAAGCAGATTGGTCTGGAGCACCATCAATTTCTTCCTGACTTTGGAAGATACCAATCGCATCTAAGCCATAAAGAGCATTAACAGGAGAACCCCGCTGAATGATGAAGGCACCTTGTAATACGCGGTCTGCTTCACCAGTAAGATTTGGATCGATCTGTAGAACCTCACTTTGTACGTTGGTTACATTACCTCCTACACGAATGCGCAAGTCACCAATATTTTGGAGAAGGTTGATACCTAATTCCCAACCTCTGTTTTGCACCTTGGCAATATTTACTGTGGTAGGCGTACGTACACCGGTAACTCCTGGATTGATTTGGTCAAATAGGATATCATCAGCTATACGATTAAAGAAGTCAGCTTCAATATTCACTCGTCCATCAAAAAGACCGAGGTTGATACCAATGTCTGTTTGAGTAGTCGTTTCCCAACGGATGTCAGGGTTACCCAAGGAAGTCTGAGCGGCAGCACCTACGATAGAACCTCCGAAAGAGTAAGCAGGATCAAACGAGATTGCAGCTGCAAACGGATAGTTACCAATGTTTTGGTTACCTAGCTGGCCCCAAGAAGCACGAATCTTCAAGAAGTCAATCACTGCGATATTCTTCATAAACTCCTCACGAGAAACTACCCAACCAGCAGAGAAGGACGGGAAAGTAGCCCAACGGTTGTTGGCACCAAAGCGAGAAGAACCATCACGACGAATGTTAAACTCAAATAGGTATTTGTCAGCATAAGCATAGTTGAAACGTCCAAAGAATGAACGTAAAGCCCACTGAGTCTGACCACCATAGTTGGTAGAAGTTTCAGGGTTACCTGTACTCAAGGCTGGAAGAGAGTTAGATGGAATCTGGATACGAGATGCTCCGTAGAAACGAGTATCAGAACTCTCTTGGTTAATACCCCCGATTATGGTAATGGCATTAGCACCAAATGTCTTTTCATAAGTAGCCTGTAGCCAAGAAGTCAAATTTAAGCTTTCAGTGTACTCATTACGAAGAGAACGGTTCTCTACCCAAATCAAGCCACGATCACCTGTCTCCCAAT
>CAZHOC010000619.1:0-4326 GCA_964534295.1 uncultured Bacteroidia bacterium
GTGGCGACACCGACAACTGGATGTGGCCACGCCACACTGGCGACTTTGCTGTGCTTCGCGTTTATGCAGGTTCTGACAACAAGCCTGCTGACTACTCTGCGGACAACAAGCCTTACGAGCCTCGTCATTTCCTTCCTGTCTCTATCAAGGGAGTTGAAGAAAATGACTACGCAATGATCATGGGATATCCTGGTTCTACTTCTCGTTACCTCAGCGCTGCTGCGGTTGACATGGCGCTAGAGCAGTCAAATCCTGATATGATTCACCTGCTTGGTCAAAGAACTTCTATCATGAAAGAAGCGATGGATCAAAGCGATAAGGTGCGTATCGCCCTTGCCTCTAACTACGCTTCCTTGATGAACTACTACAAATACCTCATCGGTCAAACGACTATGATGAAGCGCTATGATGTAGTCGAAGAAAAGCGTCAAGAAGAAAAGATGTTTATCAATTGGGCTAATGAAAACGAAGATCGTGCAGTAGCCTATGGTAGCGTCCTACAAGAGATTGAAGAGCTTCAAGCAAATAACAAGGAGGTAGATCGTTTCATGACCTATCTCAACTTCAGTGCCCTAGCTGCTGATGCTTCTAAAAGTTCATACTTCAAGCTAAACCCTTTCCGTCGTGTATTGAGCACAGAAGGAAATCCAGGCATGGCTGAGATGGTAGAAAACTTCAAGGCCGAGTTAGACGAAGCTTATGAGTCTTATTTCTACGATATCGATAAGGAAGTCTTCAAAGCGGCCGCTATCAGCTACTATGAAAACATCCCTGAAGACCTTCACCCAGCTATCTTCCAAGAAATCCTTGCGGATCCAGTTCCTGTTGTTGAAGAAGTCGTAGAGGCAGTGGAAGAAATGCCTAAGAAGAAAAAGAAGAAGCGTAGAAAAAAGAAGAAGAATACCATGGCTGAGGAAATGCCTCCCCCTCCTCCTCCCAAGCCAGCTCCTAAGCCGATGACACCACAAGAAAAAATCAGTGAATGGGTGGATAATGCTTTTGCTAGCGCTATCGTAACAGACCGTGCTCGCTTCGAAGCCTTCCTAAATGCTCCTACTATGGAGGCCCTAGACGCTGATCCGATTCTTCAATATGTCAATGGCGTTATCGGCATTTACCGTTCTCAGGTAGGCATGAGTCAGTTTGCTTTCGAAACGCAGATCGCTAATCTCCGCAAGAGCTATATCGCAGGAATGCAAGAAATGCACGCCGACAAAAACTTCTACCCAGACGCAAACTCTACTATGCGTTTGACTTATGGAACCGTAAGCGCTTACGAGCCACAGGATGGTATGCTCTACAACTATTACACTACCCTTGCTGGGGTAATGGAAAAAGAGGATCCAAATGATGCTGAATTTGTCGTTCCAGCGAAGCTGAAGTCCCTTTACGAATCCAAAGACTTTGGTCCTTATGGAGAAGATGGTCGTCTAGAAATCAACTTCCTTACCACCAATGATATCACAGGTGGTAACTCTGGCTCCCCTGTACTAAACAGCAAGGGTGAGTTGATCGGTCTTGCCTTTGACGGTAATTGGGAAGCAATGTCTTCTGACATTCACGTATTCCCAGATCTCAAGCGCACGATCTGTGTGGACGCTCGCTATGTACTATTTGTGATTGATAAATTTGCAGGTGCTAGCCATCTAGTAGAAGAAATGACAGTAGTCAGCGAGTAAACAATTCTAAAAGAAAAACACTTTTTATATTGTAGGCTGTAGTGTGTTTACACTACAGTCTTTTTTTATCTTAGGTATAGTTCCATACATCCAAGCATAATAATTTGACAATCATACAAGCACTACTTGGTTTTGGTATCGTTGCAATCGCAGCCGGTCAACTAGCCCAATTCTTCAAAAAAGTCCGTCTTCCTTTGATCACTGGTTTCCTTTTTACCGGGATGCTGGCGGGGCCATTTGTCTTGGACCTTCTCCATGCTGATGCACTAGCCTCCCTGCATTTTATCAATGATTTGTCGCTGGCTTTCATCGCTTTTGCCGCAGGTTCTGAACTCTACCTTAAGGAACTCAGAACTCAATATCGCAGTATAGCAGCAAATACACTGGGGCAGCTGGTGATCACTTTTTTATTGAGTGCACTGGCGGTCTTCTTTTTGGCCGATTGGATTCCCTTTATGCAGGAAATGACAACCCAGGCCAAAATTGCTGTATCTACCCTAACCGGAACCATATTTGTGGCTCGCTCTCCCGCCTCGGCTATTGCAGTAATCAACGAATTACGCGCCAAAGGCCCTTTTACCTCGACGGCGATTGGTGTTACAGTAATCAAAGATGTCTTAGTGATCATCTTGTTTGCGGTTTGTTTTTCGCTGAGCGGAACGCTTATCAATGGGGAGGAGTTTAGCGGCTCTTCTATTGGTTTTCTACTAGTAGAACTCTTAATCTCTTTTGGCTTAGGTTATTTGTTGGGCAAGCTTTTGTCTTTCATGCTCAATCTTATGATGCCAGAATGGATGTTGAGTGTGCTGACCGTGGCCATCGGTTGGGGGGTGTATTTATTTTCTGCTTGGGTGAGGGATTATAGTGGGGGCATAATCGGACATGAGTTATACCTAGAACCGCTCCTAATCTGTATTCTAGGCAGTTTTGTGGTAACCAACTATAGCAAGCACCGCCAAACTTGGGAGGAGATCCTTCATAAAATTGGTCCATCCATCTACATCGCCTTCTTCACACTGACCGGAGAAAGCATGGCCTTAGATGTTTTGGCCGGAGTTTGGGGCATTGCCTTGATTCTTTTTGCTGTTAGGATTATATCCATGGTGATCGCAGGTTTTGTGGGAGGTTCTACGGGTGGAGATCCCCGTAGCTTTTGGGGTATCAATTGGATGCCATTTGTAACCCAAGCCGGCGTAGGATTAGGCTTAGCAACTGTGATCGCCTATGAATACCCTGAGTGGGGCAATGAATTTGCTACCATTATTATCGCCGTAATCGTCTTGAACCAAGTGGTTGGCCCGCCCCTCTTTAAATGGGCCTTGACCAAAGTGGGTGAGTCTCATGTCAGAGCACAGACTCCAGTCTTTGATGGGGTAAGGGATGCCATTATATGTGGATTACAGGGACCATCAATTGCTTTGGCGAGGAGTTTAATGTCCCACGGGTGGAACGTTAAAATCTTGACTTTACAGACCGAAATCCCTAGTAATCTGCTAGAAGAAGGTATTCAAATCAGTACCGTCAATAACTGGGACCTAGAAGCCTTTCAAGCCCATGATGCTGGCAATGCCGAAGCCATCGTGTGTATGAGCAGCGATAGCAAAAATTATACGATCTGTGAGATTGCCTACGAGCATTTTGGTACTCGCGAGATTATCGTTCAGCTCAATGATCCCGCCAATCTAGAGAAGTTCCACGAACTAGGGGTATTGATTGTAAATCCAGCGACTGCTATCGTGAGTCTTTTGGATCATATGGTACGTTCGCCGCAGGCGACCTCCCTTATCCTTGGCCGCGAAGACCACCAAGACACTATTGAACTTGAAGTACGTAGCCCAGAAGTAGTGGGAATGTATTTACGTGAAGTGCGCTTGCCGCTCGATGTGATTGTCCTCTCTATCAATCGCAATGGGCAGTTTATCATCCCACATGGTAGGACGCAGTTTAGAGCGGGAGATCTGGTTACCCTAGTAGGGCCAGAAGAAGAATTAGATCAAGTGGCTTTGCGTTTTGAAGAGTAGACGGCGAGGCACAGAGAAACAGAGGGATTGCTAATCAATCGTTTTTCTCTGTTTCTCTGTGTTCAATACCTTATCCAAACATTTACTTGATATTATATCGCAGGCCGAGATAGACATTTCTACCAAAGATCGGCCCCCAAACCAAAGAGCTGTCGAAGTTCCGACCAAAGGGATCTTCACTAGCCAGAATTGGATTCTCTTGAGTAAAGTTGAGGAGATTTTCTACGCCAAGATAAACATCAAACTTTTCTCGCCAGGTCTTGGTAATTTGCCCATTGATCAGAAAGAAAGCAGGTGCCACCTGACTAAGGCGATAAGTATCAGGATTGCGCGAAGTAAAAGGAATTCGCTTTTCTCCCTGCCAATTTAGCGTAGCATCAAACTTCCAATAATTGCGACTTTCGTAGGCCAAATTGATAAAAGCTCGATGAGCCGATATCAAAGGTTTTTGCCGCAAACGACCATCATAGGTAGTCATGACATCAAACCAGCGATAAGCTAGGCGTAGGTCCAATCGCTTGATTAATTCGTAATCAAACTGCGCCTGAAAGCTATTGGAATAAGACTTCCCATCAAGATTGTAAAAGACAATTTGACGAGGGCTTTGATCTACATCAACCACTATT
>CAZHOC010000620.1:0-4325 GCA_964534295.1 uncultured Bacteroidia bacterium
CGCTGCTTACCCCAAGCCGCTGCGGCGTGAATAGAACCCCCGCCCAAGGCCGAAGCCAAAGGATCGGTCTCTACTTCTAGGTGGACTTGTGCGTTGACGAGTATAGGAAAAAAGCATAGGATAGCGAGAAACTTTTTCATGATAAGTTGTTTTTGATTATGATTATGATCCAAAGATGCTACCAAAGCCTTTGGATTAGATAGGCAGTAAGTGACAGTAGATGTTCACTTGGCGCCAATTGTGGTGTTTGACGCGACTTTATGGCTTTCAACGGGAGATTTGTGGACAATATGCTCACCTTTGCAGGGCAAAGAGGGGCGGATGCTGCTACCCTTTATGCAGACTTAGGGATGAGTGTGGAGGAGCTAAGGGCAGAGCATACGACGCTTGAAAATGAAGCCTTCAACCGTTTGATGCGTCAGGTGCTGTCGATGACTGGCGATGAGGATTTTGGCCTACATGCGGGCGAATACCTCAATCTTTCTGCTGCGGGTATTGTGCTGCAAATCATGCAAGCCAGTGCCAAGATCGAGGAGGCGCTTTCTTTTGTCTGCTCTTTGGCCAATTTGGGTTGCTCATCTTCTCCCATGCATATGGAAGTAGAGGGGGAAGAGCTTGCGTTAGTATTACGACCTGACCCTTTGTGGTGGCAACAAGCTCCCGACATCGTCAAACAGGTTATGGATGGTATTTTTGCCTTTACGATGCGGGAGATTTCGACGCTTATTTGGCAGCGTTATCGCCCGATTCGAGTTGAGTATAGTTTTGCGCAGGAGCGTGAGCTAAGTGAGCGTGAGCGAGTTTTTGGCGCACCTATTTTATTCAGCGCTTCGCGCAACGCCTTGGTCTTGCCTCGGGCCGTTTTGGATCAGCCGATCATGAGCAGTGATTTTGACTTGCTCGCTTTATTGGTAAGTCATGCCGAGAAGAAACTGCATGAAAAGGAGCAGGAAGCAAGCTTTTCTTCCGTAGTGCATCGGACGATCCTCAACCTCTTAAAACCGCAATTTCCGACCATAGAAGAGGTTGCTGCCAATCTCAACCAGAGTGTTCGCACATTGCAAAGGAAACTCAAAGAGGAGGAAACGACCTTTAAGGAGGTGCTGGAAGATATCAAGCTAGAACTGTCTAAGGTATATCTCGGTCGTCCTCAGCTAAGTATAGCAGAGGTTTCTGAGCTGTTGCAGTATGCGGAACCGAGTGGCTTTATTCGCTCATTTAAGCGCTGGACAGGTCAGACACCTCAGCAGTTTAGGGCTACCGGCTGAGTCGCCGAACGCTTAGTCTATTTGTTGAAGAAGTGAATTTTTGAATTATTGAATCAACAACTCAACAACTCAACAACTCAACAACTCAACAACTCAACAACTCAACAACTCAACTCCCGATAGCTATCGGGACAACAACTCCTCTATTGCTGTGCAGAACGTTTATTCCCAGCTGTGGCGGTGACGGATCAATACTTTCATCAGCGCATTGGCGCCTAGAATCAGCAAGGTCGCGATACCGATTTTAAGTCTCACTGCCGGAAGGAGTGGATATATGCGTTCGAAGATGCCTTCGAACCCCACAAAAAAGCCCAGCCAAATAAAGCCAATGGTCAGGATGATGGCTTGGCCTGTGAGTTGAGCAAACATGATATTGTACCATTTGCGTCCCCAAGCGCCTTCGGCCATCTTACCTACTACCCAAGCTGCGATCACAAAGCTAAAGAGAAAGCCGCCCGTAGGACCAAATAATATCTCTACCCCAGAGCGTCCTTGCGCAAAAACGGGTAATCCAATCGCACCCGCCACCAGATATAATCCAGTAGCAATGGCACCACAATTGGCCCCTAAAATCATCGCCAATGTCAGGATGATTAGTGTTTGGCAGGTAACCGGGAGAGAGGCTCCAATGGGTATTTCAATCGGAGCGATGAGACAAATCAAGAGACTTGCCAGTACAATTTTAAGCGGAAGGTCCCAAAACCGATCAGTAGTAATGGGCGGTAAGTGGTCGATTAGCATTCCTAATTCCCTAAGTTCTCCATCTACAACGGATAAACCGGCTCAGAAGATGGCTGCGAAGATAATAAAGTGCATAACAGTATAAAACTGTTATGCACTTGCAGAATGACTTAATACACCTAAACTCAGCTTCCAAGCTTCGCTTGGATGATTCCCATCGCAATCAGGAATCACTGAGAGAGGATTTTATCGCTTTTCCAATTCGGAAATGAGCCAATTTAATTGCACGCGAGCATCGCTGGTCATGCCTTTGTAAGACAGGAAGCGGATATCCGCATTGCTTTTTTGTCCTACCATGCCGGGGCTAATCGCACCGCCGATCAGTAGTACATCTATATCTCGTTGTGGGAGATAAATCTTTAGATCTGCCTGATACTCCATGGCCTTACGTCTATCCGCAAGATCGAGACGATGATCAGGCGCTTTGAGCTCGATCAAGACAAAACGGGTGTTAAAGTCTTGCAGAAGTAACAAGTTAGGCGCATGCGCCGCGTGTCCATTGGTGAACTTGCGGCTGACATACATATCGATAACTTGCTGTAGCTCTTGGTTGGTCGAAACCATGGCGTATTGATTGCCCAATACCCATAGGTTACTGGCCAAGGCCTTATGAATCTGCACCAAAGTCGTATCTGGATTGAAGATCAATTGCTCCAGATTGTTGAGGATGGCGAGACGGTGCGTAGACTGCTGACCGATCATGGCCAAGTCTAGCATCCCAAATTGGGAGAATGCATCCGCTAATTCGTCTACTTCTCTGGCCTGAGAAGCTTCCATATTCTGCATGACCATCCAATAGTCATTCTTCTCAAATGACTCTAGCAATAGAGAGATTACGGCCATAACACGAGCTTCGCTTTCGCCATAAAACTTGCGTAGGACTTTATCCAGCACTTTACGCGCGAATTCGCGACGGTGAGGCGGCAGGCGGTCCAAGCCCGTATCAATATTCTTTTTTAGGCGAGCCTTAGAGAGATCGATATCGCTGGTATAAACCTTCAAGAGTGATTTTTCCAGCTTAGGATAAATCTTCTTCTGAATCTCCGCCAATACTTTAGAGTTTTCGATGACTGAGCCCCAATCAGCCGTTACATCATCTTCGAGGGCATCGGCTGCCACCTCTCCATAAAGCCTCTTGAGAAGCTTGTGCGGGATTTCTTCGTTGTTTTCTAGGCCAAAGTAGCGGGGTTGTCCGACTACTTTTCCACCAACACGAATGGCCATGCCCGACTGCTTAAGGGGACGCTTGCCATCAGAAATGGTGTACCTGACTTGTGCGTTTTGTCCGTCAGAAAGTTTGGTCTCAAACTCAAACTGTTCGCCGGGTATGTCTTCTATATCAACTAGTTCGTCATTGACATAGATTTGAAAATCTTCTTGGCGGCCATATTCTAGGACCAACAAACGTTTGAGTTTATCAGCGCTAGGAAAGGTGAAATTTTGATTGATACCGTTTAGGATGATTTCCGTCCCGGAACGATCAGCCTCAGTTACAAAAGTTTCCAGCGGTAAGTTGACCAACTCGAGGTCATTTTTTGCCCGAATCAATTCATCACGCCAAATCTTGAGATGGGTACCTTTGCCACGCGTATGGGTGCGAATCTCCATCAGCGAGGCGACCATGAGACCAGCAAATTTGCCGATACCTTTACGGCCTTTGACAAGGCGATTTTTGAGACGCGTACGGTCTCCTTTACGAGATACGCGGCTGCTCGCAATGTTGAGATATTCATTGCGTAGCTCTTGTTCGGTCATCCCAGTGCCATTATCTCTAATAGATATGGGCTGGTTGGTTAGGGGTTTTGGTAGCGTTACCCAAACCTGCTCTGCGTCAGCATCAAAAGCATTGTCAATTAGCTCTTTGATTGCGAGTTCCGTAGAACGGTAATTCTCCCCCAAAAGGGCAGCAAGGCGGGGATCTACTTTAAAATTTGCACTAGCAGACATCTACAAATCCTTCTTTATTAAGTCATTCTGTATCGGGCGAAGACCCGACAAAACAAAAGTAGGATTTAGCCTCCAAGAGGTGTCCACGATACGATTTTCTTATCCACAAGCTAGTTTGTGGATATGTGGATAAAGCTTAGTTAAACAAAAAAGCCGCTAAGCAGGAAGCTTAGCGGCCTTAGATATGTAAAGTTCTAATTCTTAGTTCTTGATCAAAGGAGCAACATCTTTAAGGTTGGTGTTGTCTGGCTGACCGGCACATTTGATATCGGCTTTGAAGTCTAAGTACACAACTTGATTATAAGCATAATCAGCAGGAGTGAACTTCAAAGTAGGAATAACCGACATCAATACTGATTCTACTAAACC
>CAZHOC010000621.1:0-4320 GCA_964534295.1 uncultured Bacteroidia bacterium
AGCCTGATAATTTGTATGGGATTTTATGGCGGATTGATCCAATACCATGGGTTTAGTCAGGGCTCTTACCAAGAGCGGGGAAAGCCCGCCTAAATGCAAGCGACCGAGCAATTTGACGATGCCGACTGGGATTCGGCGTTCTGCAAGGCGGCGACCATAAATGGCTTCCAAGATCATCCTAGAAGCCTCAATCAATTTATAGCTCTCCTCATCGGCCAGATTGAAGATATGCATTCCGCGCAGCGGGGAGTCTAAACAAGCCTCTACCGCATGACAAAAATTATCATAGTGCGTCATGGAAACTGCGATGTCCATTGGGCCCGGACAATTAAAGGTTTCATTCTTGACCATCCGCATCAAGCGAGGCATAATCATCTTGTCTCCTGGCCCATACAGTACCCTCGGCCTAAGGATAAATACCCGTTCGTATTTGTCAGATTTTTCCACAGCTTGATCCGCCAAAAGCTTGGACCAGCCATAATTTGAAAGCTTATCGAGACTGGGTTTTCCGGCATCGCCTTCGCGCAATGCTTGCTCCGAAGGATAGTATACTGAGCTGGAGGATACTTGGATGAATGTATTGCACTTGGCCGCGGCATTAAGCACATGCTGGGTTCCTAGCACATTTGCCTGATAAAAGTCATCCTTGCTACCACTATCATCGGACATAGCTGCAGCATGAATACAAACATCTGCCTCGGGGAGAGCAAAAGGCTCAGTGATATCAGCAGAAATATAGGTTTCAGCTAATTTCAAAAGCTTAGGGGGAGCTTTGGCAGTGCGTCCGAGGGCAATGATCTCATGTCCTGCCTTGGCAAAATATCGCACCAAATATGCTCCCAATGAGCCAGTAGCTCCCGTAATGATAATTTTCATATTATGGGGTAATTTATGTCCGACGATCTAAATTCCATAATCTTGATATTAAAGGAAGGCCCTTGGGCTCCATGAGGAGCAAAAGGAAGCAGCGAGAGGAGAAGCGTATGATTCAACACAGCAAAGACACCCAACTTGAGGCGAACCAACACGGGGCGAAGGCCCTTGGCTTAGGCTATTTACAAGAAAATGGATTTAGAGTTCCCACCTTTTATGTTTTGGGCTACGATAGTTTAGCTCAAGTTTTAGCTAAGGAGCAAAGCCTGGAGGATATCGTTCACCAATGGCGTGAAAATAATAACATCCCGAAAGATTCACTTTGGGCAGTACGCTCTAGCGCCGCAGTTGAGGATGGCAAGGAGAAATCATTTGCAGGCCTCTTCAACACCCAAATCAATGTCAGTCCCGACGAAATGCCTCAGGCCATTGGCCTAGTGCTCAATGCCTTTAAAGAGGTCAGACAACTCAAGTACGAAACGGAGGGAGATTTTAATTTTGGGATCATCCTACAGGAGATGCTTAAACCTGACTATGCTGGAGTAGTATTTTCTCACAATCCGCTGGATCCAGGTCAAGACATTGCCATGTTAAACCTCGTACCGGGCTTGGGCGAAGCCTTGGTTTCGGGTCGAGCAGAAGCATTTATGGTGCAAAAGCCCCATCAAGGCTCCGCAGAATACCTCAACGAGGAAGATGAATTCAAAGGTGAAGTCTTCGAGCCAGAGACAAGCGTTCTGCGAAGCGGTACAGAAATAAAAAAGGCGGTCGAAAAGCTGGTGCCGGAGATATTTAGCGGCACTCAAAGGCTAAGTGAGTTGAAAGGCATGCCGGTAGATATTGAATTGGCCATTGCAGCGGGTAAAGTTTATTGGTTGCAAATCCGCCCTATTACCAGTCAGCCAAAAGCGAAGGTGATCCGGATCTGGGACAACGCCAATATCGGGGAAAACTATCCGGGACTGACCATGCCTTTATCTATCACTTTTGCTCGGCATACCTATGATACTGGTTATTCGAGCATGAAGGACTTCTTGGGCATGCCCAAGGCGAGTATGGAGGCAAGCAAAGAACTGCTATCCAATATGGTGGGGCCGATACACGGGGCCTTATACTACAATGTCACCGCCTGGCAGCAACTGCTTTATCAACTTCCCTTTGGCAAGAAAAGCAGTCAATGGATCATCAAGGGCTGGAATATGGACCCCGCAGATTTTGAGAAGCCAAAAGTAACGCCCGGACCGCTTGCCTATATCAAGCTGCTCCTCAACTTAATCGGTGCCTTTATCAACTTCAATAAACACCGCAGCCGCTTTGAAAACGTCTATATGAAGGGCATTAAAGAATATGATCTCAAAGCCCTGCCTGGACAATCCCACGCCCAGCTAGTAGAAGAATACAAGAAGTTTGAGGATCAAATTGGCGACAATTGGTTGGGCCCTATACTAAATGGTTTTTATACCCTCATCCTCTTTTCTTCTTTGAAGCGAATCGTTAAAAAATCGCGCCTAGCAGAGAAGCACCCTAACTTTGTCAATGATATCCTTTTTGCGCAAGGCGATGTGGTTTCAGTGCAAATCGTCAAAGATTTTCAAGCATTATGTGAAGAGGCACGCCAAAGCGAAGTGCTCAAAAAACTGTTTCTCGAAGAGGAATCAGCTCAAGTTCTAGCAGTCCTGGCCAAGGAGCAGCCCGCCTTTTTCGCTAAGATTGAGGCTTATATCGACGCCTTCGGCGAACGCGCAGCCGTAGGGGAACTCAAAATGGAAACCCTCAACTACAAGAATGATCCCGCGAGCTTTATTGATTTCATGCGCACCAATATTGCGGTGGATTATGAAAAGAAGCATAGCCTTTTCAGCTTTGATTATCAGGAAGTACTAGGTAAGGCCTACGCTCGCAATCCTTTTAAGCGCTGGTTACTGACCAAATGGGTCAAAGCGACTTTACCGCGGATTAGAGATCGCGAGAACTATCGTTTCATGCGTACAAAATCCTTCCATGTAGCGAGAAGCTTTTTCGCAGCCATGGGTTTGGATTTGCAAAAGCAAGGCTTGTTGGAGGGTAAGCGAGACTATCTTTATTTAGAGTATGACGAGATTTTGGATGTTGGCTTGGCTCCTTCTTATCAGTCGCTAGTCGCGGAACGCCAATCCCAATATCAAGAATACGCCAAGATTGAGCATGCGCATCGGTATTTAGAGACTGCAGAAGGCCTGGAAGCGGTACAAAAAATGGCTGATGTCAACGCCAAAGATCACTTTAAGGGCACCGGTTGCTGCAGCGGCATTGTGCAAGGGCCAGTGGTCATCATCGATGGTCCTGATTTGAAAGAGGAGATTCCCGGAGCTATTTTCGTGGCCCATCACTTCGAACCGGGCTGGATCAATCTGTTTGCCAAGGCAAGCGGTGTTATCTCAGAGAGAGGCAATTTGCTCAGCCATACGGCTATCTTGTGTCGAGAGATGGGTATTCCCTCTGTGGTGGGTGTCAAAGGCTTGATGGACAAAGTCAAAGCAGGCGACCAGCTGCAGATGAATGGAGCTACTGGAGAAATCAATCTCATCGCAGATGAAGAATAAGTTTTATATCGCCTCTCGCTTGAGTAAAATCGAGATCAGCGAATCGGAAAAAGAAGAAATCAGAGCAGCCTTAGTCCAGATCGAAGGGGATCTCAAGGCTCAAGAAGACTTCTTCCAATACTGTAAAAAGTGGAAACTGGGCCCTTGGACTTATGTACAGCTCAAGCGTTTAGACTACCTAGGACTATTGTTGCCAGAAGTCATGGAAATGTTTGAGGCCATGCACAGCAAGGTCCACCAGCAAAATCACGACCGCAACCAAGAGGCTAAAATCTATCTTGCCCAATTTGCCGAGCAAGGCATAGACGCCGCCATCCTCAAAGGCAATCTGCTCATCCACACTGCCTATCACGACCTTGGCTACAAAAAGATGAATGATTTTGATATGCTCGTCCATATGGTGGACTGGGACCGCATTCAAGACGTTTATTTTGGCCTAGACTATATTCCCTTGGGTTTTGGCTGGAGCGGCGAAAAGCAAAAACCTACCAAGTTTAGCCATACGGGTATTCCCTTTATCAGTCGCAATTTCAAATGCATCATCGGTACGCAGTGGGGCATCAAATCCCCCACCTCACGGTATACGGTAAACTTAGATAGGCTTTGGCAAGAAAGTAGCGAGTTTGTCTTTGAGGGTGTCAAAGCCAAACAGCTTTCTCCCGCTCACAATCTCCTGCACTTAATCCTCCACATGGGGGTGTATAAATGCGGCATTCGAGACTGTATGGATGTGCATAATCTTTTGCTATCGCGCGACGATTGGGATGAAGATCAGCTAGTCCAGCTGTTTGCGGAAAGTAATGCCACTGAGAAGGCCTATTTCACTCTCACATTAACCAATCTTTGTTCGGGCATAGTGAGTACT
>CAZHOC010000622.1:0-4310 GCA_964534295.1 uncultured Bacteroidia bacterium
GCTTGAGAGAAGATAGCCTGCAGTACCAGCTAAATCTGCCACTTCTAGAAAGTCTCAATAAAAAACTGGTGATTATGCACCCCGGACCAATCAATCGCGGTGTCGAAATCACAAGTGAAGTGGCCGATTCGGAGCAGTCTATCATCCTTGAGCAAGTCGAAAATGGCGTAGCCGTTCGCATGGCGGTACTTTACTTACTCGCCGGTGTCAATTAGGGATACAACCTTTTTAGTCTTTTTTAGTACTCTTTCAGAGGAACGCTAAACTCTTTCCACACTTCACTGAGCCAACGCCAGACTTAGGACGAAAACAAGCATGCTAGGCAAACGCATAGATTGGATGGTATTAAAGATGTTCTTGGGGCCTTTCCTCATGAGCTTCATGATCATCCTATTTATCCTAGTGATGCAGTTCATGGCTTTGTACATGAACGAAATCTTTGGTAAAGGCTTGGATCCAGCAGTATTAGGGAAGCTGTTTTTGTACGCTGCCGGACGCCTCCTTCTCTCCGCTATGCCGGTGGCGCTCTTAGCTGGCTCCTTGATGACTTTTGGGAGTATGGGCGAGCACTATGAGTTAGCAGCCCTAAAATCTTGTGGCATTGGCCTATTTAAGACTGTACGCTCAGTTTTCGCTTTTGCCATCGTACTCATGTTCGGGGCTATTTGGATTTCCTTCGATACTATCCCCAAGGCCAATCTCAAGTTTTTTTCTTTGTTGTACGACGTACAACGCAAAAAACCAGATGTCGCCATCAAACCTGGCTATTTCTACTCGGATATTGATGGCTATGTGATTCGGATATCAGACAAGAACACCAATACAGGGGCACTTTACGATGTCTTGATCTACAATCATACCGATAATCGCGGTGCAGTAGATGTTATTAAAGCGGATTCTGCCTACATCCAAATGCAGGAAAACCGCATGATGATGGCCTTATACAGTGGCGTGCGCCATGAGGAGTATCGTTCCCGCTCAGGTGAACCCGAAAGTCATCCTTATGGTCGGACTTACTTCGATTCTCTGTATTACCGCTTTACGCTAGATGGTTTTGATTTGGATCGGACTGATGAAAAGTCCTTCAAACACCAGATCGTCATGCCGATGGAGAAGCTGCGAAACTCTATTGACAGCCTCGACATCTTGGTAGAATCCTATAATAATAAGTCGGTCAAGCAATTGGCTCGCTATCACAAAATTGATAGTCTATTCCTTACTCGAGGGCGAGATACCCTCGAATGGACAGAGCCCTATATCCTATTTGAATTAGATCAAGACTCAGCTTTCTTATACTGTTTTGACTATGATGATCAGATGTCGCTGGTTAGCAAAGCCTTGGTCAACGCTCGGGCAGCTAAAAGCTACATCGAGTTTATGATCAAAAAGAAAAAAGATCATTATCAGACAGAACGATCCTATGTTTACGAGTTTTACCTCCGATTTGCCCAGCCGGTAAACTGTCTCCTCTTTATTTTGATTGGCGCCTCTTTAGGTTCCATTATACGAAAGGGAGGAATTGGACCACCAGCCCTGGTGTCCATAGTATTTTTTATGATCTATTATGTCCTCACTACTTATGGCAAAAAGTTTGCAAAAGAAGGCGTAATGGAACCTTGGATGGGAGCTTGGCTTTCGGTGATGTTGATTGCTCCTATTGCGGTGCTATTGACTTATCGTGCAGCCATGGATTCACGTCTATTGGACCGTACGAGTTGGGGTAGGGCCTTCCGAAGGTGGTTTATCACAGATGATGATGAACCAACAAAATTGATGCAAGCCCTACGTTCAATTGGCCGATTGCTGCGTATTTTCGGCTAAGCCGAACGCTTAATTAGAAATGCTAGTAAAGCCGTAATTTTTTTCTCATTTTTGCCCCCATGTCCTTTCTTAGTTCGCATATTCAGACTTCCGCTGCTGCTGCAGTAAAAGACTTATTTGAGGTTGAAATCTCTCCAGAAACCCTGCCGGTACAAGATACTCGCAAAGATTTCGAAGGTGATTTGACCTTGGTTGTATTTCCTTTGGCCAAGTTTAAACTAGGTGCTCCCCCTCAGATTGCGGAGAAGCTCGGCGCTGCACTTTTAGAGCGCTTAGAAAGCGTTACCGCCTACAATGTGGTTAAAGGTTTCCTTAATCTTAGCATTGGAGATGCTTACTGGCAATCCTTTGTCGCAGAACAACAAAATAATCCAGATTTCTTCACCACTGAGCTTGGTGCTGGACAAACGGTGGTAGTCGAATACTGCTCACCCAATACCAATAAGCCACTACACTTAGGCCACCTTCGCAATATCGTATTGGGTTACTCTTTGACTCAAATCCTGCAAGCAAATGGCTTCAAGGCCATTCCTACCTGTCTTTTCAATGATCGGGGTACTAACATCTCTAAGTCTATGCACGCCTACATGGCCGCAGAAAAAAAGGAGACTCCCGATAGCTCTCCACGGAAAGGAGACAAAATCGTGGGAGACTATTATGTCCAGTTTGCGGGTATGATCGAGGAGGAATCAAAATTGATCATGGCCACTGAAGGTATCAGTAAGGAGGAAGCCGCCAAGAAAGCTCCTAGTCAAATCGCCATCAATGAGATGACGATTCGCTGGGAAGAAGGAGATCCTGAGATTCGTGCCCTCTGGGAGCAAATGAATGGTTGGGTTTATGACGCTTATGAAGATACTTTCCAACGTTTAGGGATTTCATTCGATCGTTACTTTTATGAGTCCCAAGTTTATAAACGTGGCAAAGAAACGGTGCAAGAGGGATTGGAAAATGGAGCCTTCTATCATACAGAAGATGGCTCTGTTGAGGTTGACCTTACAGATGATGGTATGGATCGTAAGACTCTCCTTCGGAGTAACGGTACTTCCCTCTATATCACCCAGGATCTTGCCATTGCGGAGGATAAGTACAACGAATACAAAATGGATCGATCCATATATGTAGTAGGTAATGAACAAGATTATCATTTTCAGGTCTTGTTCAACGTTTTGGCAAAGCTTGAAAAACCTTATGCGAAAGGCCTCTATCATATGTCTTATGGGATGGTCGATCTGCCTACCGGTAAAATGAAAAGCCGGGAAGGTACTACCGTTGAAATTGACGACCTACTCACGGAGCTGGAAGACAAGGCACGAGAAGAAACACTCAAAAATCTGGATAAACTTCAGGATATGGAGGAAAGCGAATTGAACGTACTCTTCCAAAAGCTAGGTACTGGAGCCGTGAAGTATTTCTTGGCTAAAGTAGATCCAAAAAAGCGCATGATGTTTGATCCTAAGGAGTCCGTTTCACTTAAAGGCAATACCGGACCTTATATCCAATATGCCTACGCCCGGATTCAGTCGATTCGTCGTAATGCCGATCATATTGGTCCCTACACTGCCGACATGGCTTTGGAAGAGCCACTATTAGAAGCCGAAAGCACTTTGATTCAAGTGATCTCTAGATATAAGGATGTGTTGCGCGAAGCGGGAGAAAACTACAACCCTGCCTTGCTTGCAAACTACGCCTATGAACTAACTAAGGAATTCAATCGTTTTTATCGGGATGCGCCTATCTTGAAAAGCAGTAATCCCAATACGAGTTCCTTCCGTTTGGCGCTTGCTAGTTTCACAGGTGAAACCTTGAAAAATTGTATGGCATTGCTTGGAATACAGATGCCTGAACGTATGTAAACCGAAGTCTAATCTACTTCGTACCTTTAGTCTAAGAATAAAAGGATATGTTTCGATATTTTATTAGCCGAGAGTTTTTCCTCACCCTATTGGGGCTGATTGTCGCAGGGGTGTTGGTCTACCTCATGATCTTTTTCTGGATCTTACCGGCCTATACTCGGCATGGAGACTCTATCGTGGTTCCTTCAGTGGTAGAAATGTCGTGGGAGGAAGCGGAAAAGGAGCTCAGTAAAATGGACCTTAAGCCAATGCTAACGGATTCTGCCTATAATCCAGACTTAGAGCCCGGCTCTATATTGACTCAATATCCAAGGCAGCATAGCTTCGTTAAGCCAAATCGTACCATCTCTTTGACGATTAACCAGCGTCAGCCACCGCAAGTACCAGTGCCATCTATTGTTGACAAAACCCTCTACCAAGCCAAAGCGCAATTAGAGAGTTGGAAACTGGCTGTGGGTAAGGTTACCCGGAAAAAGGATATCGCTGAGAATACTATTCTGGATATTCTTTATGATGGTCGTCGGATCAAAGCGGGAACTATGGTACCGCAAGGGGCAAAAATAGATTTGATCGTCTCTGACGGTCAAGGTTCTGTAAGTGTCAGAGTGCCTGATTTGACGGGTCTGAGTTTTG
>CAZHOC010000623.1:0-4309 GCA_964534295.1 uncultured Bacteroidia bacterium
CCCTACACCAAACTCAGTATGCCTATGCCCAAGTTTCCCCTTCGTAACCTTATGGTAGTCGGTGCCGAAACCGAGATCGGACAGCTTTGCTGCCGCTTGTTTTCACACCTTGGCTATGATGTTCTTGCTGCAGCTCCTGAGCCTATTCCGGCTCTCAATGTTCCTCAATTGTTATTGGATGTTTGTGATGAAGAATCTGTAGCTAATGCCTTTAGGTTAGCAGTGGAAACTTTTGGGCCATTTGGCATCTTGATCAATGTCTCTGGTTTAGATCGCGTCGATAAAGTATATAGATCTTTACCTGAGATGCAGACTCAACTAGAAAAGCGATTTTTTGCCACTATAGGGATTTGCAAAAGAATGCTGCCCTATATGCGTAAAAGTGGAGGTGGCTTAATCGTTCAGGCCGGAGGTCTTGCCCAGCCGCCCAAAGAGCCAGAACTCATTTCCATTTATCAAGCAGTTCAATTTTCTATAACCGGTATCACCCAGCAGTTAAACGCTGAGATCCGCAAGTTCAACGTGCAGATCGTTGACTTAGAGGAAGAGCATCCTCCTCATCGCGTGAATTCCGCTAAAGAGTGGTCATTAAGAGATTGTTGGGCGCCTGAAGCCCACGCCGGAAGCTTTGCTGCGGTGCTTTCTCATCTCAAGCTCAACCAAACCCCCGATACATTTTCAGAGATGGAAATATTACGGGCCATCGCCGGATGCATTCGTCAGCACGACCCCAATGCGTACGACGCTCGTCTTGGACGTCTCAACCGTTTTAGTCCTCCGCATTTAGGCCTTACCTTAGATGCTTTCCAACAAGCTGCTAATAAATCAGTGGCCAATCAGGACGAGTACGTTAAATGCAAGTTGAACTAAACCTCATCGCTCTAGGCTTCGCCTGGGCACTTTACTACTTTTTTCACAGTTTTCTCGCCAGCACCTCCTGCAAAGAGTGGGGGCGTTCCCGGCTAGGGCAAAAAAAATATAGACTCCTCTATAACCTTTTGTCTGCTTTGGGCATGATGGCATTACTCTGGGCGCTAATATCGCTCGAGCATACTGTCTTATGGCCTGACTTTTTGCCTATGAGAATCCTCGGCTTGTTATTTTTGGCCTCCGGCTTTGTATTGGGCTACCAAGCAATGAAAGCCTATGATCTTGGTGAATTTAGTGGCCTAGGCCAGAGAACGGAAGATGAAACTCCTTTGGTGATAGAGGGGCTCAATGCTTATATGCGACATCCGCTTTACACTGCCTTGATTTTTATTTCTTTTGGCCTTGGATTTCTTTGGCCTTGGGACACCCTTTGGGTAACGATTGGCATCACTTTGATCTACCTGTTTTGGGGTTCTGAATTAGAAGAAAGAAAGTTGATTAAGCGTTATGGCGAAGCCTATCTAAATTACCGTAAATCCGTAAATAGATTTATCCCTTATCTTTTGTAAACTAGATTACATCCTTTCCCTATTATGGGATTTAACTTGCCCTCAAATTAGTCTTAGATATGTCAACTTTTTTTGCAGATAAACTTGAACATACCTTTAGTTATCAGGAGTTCAATCAAATGGTTAAGGATTTAGTAGCCGATGGTAAAACAACCGGCCCTGTGCAATCTGAAGCCATGCTACACTATACTGAGCTTAATTTAAAGCGGATGACGCGGCTCGATAAAACGTCCAAGCTCCAGCCTGATCTTGCTGAGATGTTGGGCAATTTGCAGCGGAAATATATTTGGTTAGTGATCAGCGAAGGTTGGTGCGGTGATGCCGCCCAAATTATTCCGATTCTCAATGCGATGGCAGAGGCTAGTCCCAATGTATCTTTAAGGTTAATACTGAGAGACGAACACTTGGACTTGATGGATAAATATCTCACCAATGGGGCGAGATCTATACCTGTGCTGATTTGTCTAGATGCTGATAGCCTAGAAGAGATAGGCTTTTGGGGACCGAGACCCTTGACACCTCAGAAAATGGTCATGGATAACAAAGAAAGCCATGAATTGAGTCATGATGAGTTGGTGCTAGAACTTCAAAAGTGGTACAACAAAGACAAGACCTTATCCATTCAGCAAGAACTATTGCGTTGTATGGAAAAATGGGAGACGGATAATTAATATCCGCCTCCCATCACTTTAAACGTGTTTATTTTTATTGCTGTGGGTAGATAATAGTGGCTGAATACACATTCTTCGCCGCAACCTCACCATATACTTTTTTGATCAAATCACCACCTAAGCCGATGATATTCGCGTTATCGGCACGAAGGCGAGCTATTACCTCTAGTTGTACGTAGGCTCCGGTTCCCGGAACTTCTAGCAGAATCGTACTACCGATAGGTAATGTCTTGTGGTAGCAATAGTAGATGTTTGCTGGCTTTTTCGCTTTCACAGGCTGGATACCACCAGTCTCGATGACACGGTTATAATAGCGACCGGTTTCACGATCAACTACCTTTTCTACATAAGCATTATACTTCTGTTCCGCTGGTATTTCTAGCGGCGTAGCAGCTGGGTAATTGATATTGCCTGCGGTATTGGTATTAACGTTATCAGTGAAGTCGCCTAAGTTGCTAGCATCTGAAGACAAACCATCCTCTCCATTCGGGTAGTAGACAAAATCGTCATTGTAGCCGGGATTGGGATTGGTATAGATAGGCTTTGGCTCAGTAGCTCTAATGGCATCATCGATCACCAAGGCCATTTCTGGACTAATATCTTGACCACGGCCTTGTGTGATAGTCTGAAGAGCTGTCTTGCGTCTTTCCTTTTCAGGAATCTTCAAGGCTTCAGCATATAGGGCCGCTGCTTCGATATCGGCTGATTCAAGACTAAGCTTATCATAACCCTGAATCCAGCCAATATGCTCTTTGCGTTTATTGGTGAGGTGTACCCAGCCATTTTGGAAGTCATCGAGGATAACAATTTCTCCAGCTTCAAATTTCCCTTCGGTAACGGTACCTCTAGAATTAGGGGTCTCATAAATAGGCATGGTCTCCGTGAGTACGACCACTCCGCCGTTTTGGACGACATAATTACTTTGGACCCATCCTTTTTTACCACGAGAAGTCTTGACATAGATATAATTGTGCCCGTCAGACTTTACGTAGCCCTCCATGCCTAAGTGGCGAAGTTCTTCAGTGAAGAGAACGGTACCGCTTTGCTCAGAGCCTCGGCCTGGCTTTTTATACAGGCGAATGTTTTGATAGGCGACGATCGAATGTCCTTTGGCTTCGGTACGTTCGTAGATCACGCCGTCTTCATAAAAGATTTTGTCTCGGTTGCGTCTGCGCAAGACTTCATCTTCGGTATCTTGGAATGGATCTGTGGTAGTTTGGGCGGTCATGACACCGCTCAGCAAGAGCATTGTAAGGCACAGAATCCAATTGAGGGGCTTCCGTTTCATATGTGAATTCAATGTTTTGAGAACCAAAACTACTTAATGGCTCAAATATATCCAAGTAAAATAAAGTGTTACTGCTTGATTTTGTTGCATTTAACACCATTAACCTATACTATTACTTTGGGTCTAAGGTTGCATGGAGGCCTGTGGATATATAATACTAATCTCTTTAGGGACGTAATCGCCAAAAATTGCTTGGACACAATCTGGGTGCAGTCCGACCATGGCAGGGTTATCATTTCTGAGGCGGCTTACCACTTTTAATTCGACAAAACCTTGGGTGTTGGGGATTTGAATCCGGACAGTAGAACCAATGGGGAGTGTTTTGTGATATGCGAAGTAAACAGAGCTATTTTTAGAAGGACCATTGACAAGGTAGATAGGTCCAGTTTCCACTGTTTCCTTGCGTATTTGGCCGGTTTGAGGGTCTTTAACGCTTCTAAAGTAGCGATTGGGATTACGCTCATCCACAGTAGGCATTGGGCGTTCCCGACTAGGGGTAGAAGAACTAATATCCCGTGTGATCGGAGGAGCGGAATTAGTTGCAAGTGGCGGATTATTTGAGGGGGTATTATTGCCACTGCGTGAACGCACAACTTCAGCCATTGGAGAGCCAACCTGATTGGCTTGTTGATAGACTAGCTCCATTTGTTTTTGCCGCTTAGTGGGGTCTTTTTCTGCCTCTACAGACATCATTAAGGAGGCCAATAATACATCTCTATCTTCCATACTTACCTTGTTTCGACCCTCAATCCAGCCTTTTTTGGCTTTTCGCTTACCTGCTAGGCCGACCCAATTATTGGTGAATCCCTCTACAATGACTAGCTCTCCTGGCAGAAATTGATCTGTAGTGACAGTGGTTACGGTTTGGGGTCTTTTGTAGATCAAGCCTCCTTGCAGGATAACGCCAAGCC
>CAZHOC010000624.1:0-4307 GCA_964534295.1 uncultured Bacteroidia bacterium
TGATCACAATAATGGAAGCTCTAACTCCCAAGGCCATGAATATCACCAAACCCACTAGCACGATTCCTTGCAGTAAATTCCCCAGAAAGCCATTGATGCGTTCTTGCACTATGTCAGCTTGTTGGAAGGCTATTTCTGTTCGAATGTGAGAGGGGAGTTGCTGACTATATAGGTCTACTTCTTTGACGATCTCCTCCGATACCCCAAAGATGTTTGCTTTTTCTTTTTGTACTACCGTAAGATAAACGGCTGGCTTGCCATTATAGCGAGCGAAATATCGTTCATCTTCATAGCCAAGACTTACCTCAGCGACGTCTTCCAATAAAACGACCTGACCTTGATAACTGCTAATGACCGTTTTCCTAATCTGGTCCAGGTCTTGAAATGCTCCGCTTGTTTCTAGACTGATTGCTCTTTGGCCCATACGTACCGAACCCCCTGGCAGATTAAGGTTGCTGGCTTGAATGGCTTGGCCTAATCGATTGAGGGGAATCCCTAGTTGGACTAATCTGTCTAAATCCGGATGGATTAATACTTGTTGGGCCTGAGTTGCCCTAAGATCTACCGTTTTGATACCCTCAATGCGTTGTAAGCGCTTTTGCAGGCCTTCCCCGTATTGTTCAAGCTCGGCAGGGGTAGCGGTCTCCGAAACCATGCCCAGCTGCATCATTACAGTATTGATGTTGCTGCGTTTACGGAAGTTCAGGTCTGCGACTCCAGTGGGAAGACTAGAGCGAATCCCACTCACTTTTTCTACAACCTCATTATACTTTTCGTCTGCATCTAAGCCATATTCAAACTCTACGCTGATGATCGCAATACCATTTTGGGCAATGGAGCGAATGTAGTCGAGCTCTTCTAATTCATTGACCGCTTCTTCTATGGGTTCGACCACCAACTGTTCAATATCGGCCGGCTGTGCACCAGGATATACGACAAAAATAGTTGCTCCCGGAACGAGGATGATGGGGTCCTCTTTGCGTGGCATGGCAAAGAAAGCACTCAATCCCATGACGAGAAGGGCAACCGAAACCACCACCGTGAAGGGGGCAAACTTTACTGATAGCTCAGGAAGTCTCATTTTAGCCGTACTTTTTGTCCGGAACGTAAAGATTCTTTCCCCTTGGTCACCAACTGAATAGGCGCATCAATACCGCTTTCGACTAACAAATAATCTTGCTGATATCGTTTGATGTTAAGCCTGCGCTGCAGAACGCTATCCCCTTGTAATTCAAATACATAGGCCTGTTTATCGTTACCAGTGACTAAAGCATCTGCAGGGACTGTCCAATAAGCTGTACTATCCCCTGGAAATATGGTGGCGTTGCCGATTAGGCCAGCCGCTAACTCAGTCTTAGGAGCCTCTTCTAACAAGACTTCCACTTCGAAGGTACCCGTTATGGGATTGGCGATTGGTTTGATTTTTATGACCCTTGCAGGGAACTTCTGGTCAGGGAAGGCGTCAAATTTTATTTCAGCACGATTACCTATCTCTGTTCTTACTCCCTCTTTATCGCTTAGTTGTAGATTTAAATGCCATTGATTGCGAGAGGGGGAAAATAAAAATACCGGACTTCCGGGTCCGGCTAATTCGTTGGGCTCTGCGAAGCGGCGTAATATCTTTCCGTTGGCGGGAGCCACGATGGTACTGAGATTCATATTGAATTCAATCGCCTCGATTTGGGCTTTGCGGCTTTCTACACCCGCTTCAGCTTTTTCTAGCTGCTCTAAGGTAATAACCGTATCTGCATAGAGAGCCTGTAGTCTTTTTAGCTCCTTCTCCTGTTGCTCTAGGGCCAATTTTGCTTGGGTAGCTTGAGCTTGTATTTCTTGTTTGGCGAGTCTAGCTAGGGTCTGCCCTTGGCGAACGCTTTGTCCCTCTTTGGCGAGGATTTGGGCGATTAGCCCCCCGCTTTTAAAGCTTAGCTTGACCTCTGTGGCTGGTACTAATCTACCTGCCCTTGATATGGGGTTACTAAGGCTGCGATACTCAGCAACAGCTGTCTCTACCAATGGAGGGAGTGTTAGCGATTGCTTACCGCTTGGCGGTGGTGATTGACAGCTAATCAAAAAAAGAATCAGACTACAAAAGAAAAGGCTTAGTCGCATTAGGAAATTACTTTCTCACTACTGGTATTGATAAAGAGTGTATTGCCCAACTCATCATAGCCTGCGAAGGCTTCTTGATAGTTCTCTGGTTTTACATCCTTGTCTGAAAATCCAATGATGGTCAAATCCGCATCAACGGAGGTCTCATTGATAATCGATTTTACGGACATTTTGTTGGTAAGTGGAATAAATTCCACATTGTTTTTAGAGATGGCCAAACGTCCATCCTCAATGAGTTTGAGGAGTCTGGCTTTTTGTACCTTCAGCTCCGACTCCAAATGAACGGCAAAAATCTTGATTTCGGCCCCTTGCCATTCTGGATGACCTAATATAATGTAGGCTAATAAAATCATGAGATTTCCATTGGCGTAGTCCTCTTTGTCTAGCCAGATGTGCAAGTCTCTCTTATAGCCAAAGCCTTTTTCGCTAGTAGCAAGGACGCATACATCAAAATCGGCCGCCTTGATCAAGCTATGATTATCTACTACCTCCGCCAATTGATCTGGCTTTGATCTCGAAAACTCAAAGAGGATCATATTATTGTCCTGACCTGAGATGCCCGGAAGCTGCAGTACCTGTGCTACCGCCGTGGTATAGGACGGACTGATTAAGGTATCTATGTAAACGTTACTCTGGCTTACTTTGGTCCGCTGGAGCAGACGTTTGAGAACCTTTTTAGACTGGGCGACGGTCTTGGTGTTGAAAAAGTCTTTGATCAGGTGGATATAGGTACCAAAACCTGAACGGTGAGATATGAAGCGTACCATATCAAAAGACGCCAGTCTCTGGAATGAGTCCTGCGAAATGCATACGATAGAGGGTACCCAATAGTCTTCTTCTTGTTGTTCGATA
This sequence comes from uncultured Bacteroidia bacterium, assembly GCA_964534295.1. Classification (GTDB taxonomy): domain Bacteria; phylum Bacteroidota; class Bacteroidia; order J057; family J057; genus JBCAWW01. The sequence goes on from CAZHOC010000624.1 coordinate 2,962, forward strand.
GCAGCCTTTTGCAAGGTTACTCGGAGACGGCGACTGATCTGAAAAATTACCCCTTTGAACAGGAATACCATACCGCCTCGCTTGCTGTCATATCTACTCAGTAAAAAGTAGATCGCTACCATTAACACCAATGACATGATGGCATAAGGTAGATTCATTTTGAACATCAAGTAGATACAAAGAATCGCACCTGGTAAAGAGAAATACCAACGGCTATTGAAAGAAGGACGGTAAGCTGGGTTAGCGGAGAAATGTTCTAAGAAAGAGATCAAACAGATCGCTCCATAAGTCACCATAAAGAACATCGCGATAATCTCTGCTACTACATCTACATCTCCCAAAAAGACAAAGACAAAAGCGATGGCAACCGTTACAATCGAACTATTGACAGGCTCTCCATCTTTAGGTCTGATAGAAGCTAACCACTTATTACCATTTTGGGCGGGCATAACCTCGTCTTGCCCAAGGGCTTGCAGCGTACGTGGAGCGACCAAAATAGAACCCAAAGCGGATGAAATCGCTGCTGCAGCTAAGCCGATAGGAATGATCGGTGCCCAAATAGCAATCTCACTCATTACGAGTCTATCCTTATTGGCCAAAACTTCTACCGGTAGACTCAATGCTAACTTAAAAGCCACGGCAATATAGACCAACATGCCCACGATGGTAGCGGCGAGCGTTCCTAGAGGGATTGACTTACTGGGATCTTTTAAGTCTCCAGAAAGCCCCAAACCTGCGATAATGCCCGTAAAGGCCGGGAAGATAATGGTAAAGACATAGAAGAATTCTTCCTTGGGAGGGCGTTCGGCGAAGCCGAGAGCCGTAAGCTCCTCTGTAGTATATTTTGCTGGCTCAAAGAAATTATAAAGGGCTTCCTCCCATCCGATTTTATAATCCGTTTCGGGAGTTCCTAAAAAGAACATCAATAAAGATACCCCAAGAATAGCGGCTACGACATATAGCAGATTCATACCGGTATTTGCTCCGCGCAACAATACCAGGAGTGAAAGCAATATCATAGTAGGTATACTCACCAATCTGTAGCCAAAGTGCTCTATGGGTCCTGTGTCAAAGGTTAGCTCTATCCATTCGAAAATAGGCCCCGTCGATTGGGCAAAGGCGATTACATAAAAAGCTACACTGATGGCTTGGGACAAATAGAGGGCAATCCCAATAGAGCCTCCTATGTTGAGGCCAAAGGAGCGTGAGATGATATAATAGGCACCCCCACCTTCCACTCGTTGGTTGGTCGCAATTTCGGCGATCGCTAAAGAAGTCGGTATGGTTACTAAATGGCCAATCAATACAATCAGTAAAGTGGCCATCAGTCCCACATTCCCTACTGA
>CAZHOC010000625.1:0-4304 GCA_964534295.1 uncultured Bacteroidia bacterium
TGTCTGTCCCTAGCCGCTTTGATTGCGTATTCATGCCTTCCTCAACTTGCTCCGCGAAGTCGCGAATCTCCGATTCGCTCATTCCTTCATAGATATGTTGACTAGGGTTGAGCATTTTGACGCCTGTACGCGCCACCGGATTGATATTGTAAATAGAATCTCCCAGGGTATAAATATGGGCGTAATCGACTTGTCGATTTTTGATGCCCAGCATATTGACAAATTGCACCTGTTGCTGTGCGCGAAAGGAACGCATACCATAATCCACAAAGGTGAGCGTATCATACTGCTCTACCGTCATGGATTGCAGCGTTTTGCTGTGGGTCTTTTGGATCATCTTGGCGGAAGGCAGACCGAAAGGCCCTTTGCCGATCACTCCTTCAGCTACTGAGCCACTACCAAAGTTTCCTGCTTCAAAGGGTTCCACCGGCTTCGACGAGCCATTGCCAAAGGAAAACGGATTGCTATTTGAGCTAGGAGTCGAATCCGTAGGTGGAACGTAAATCGAATCACTCCCTGCCATTGGCATTTCTCCGCCTGCTCCACTGCTCTCTGCTTCTGCTTTATCTTTTTTGCCAAAAAGGGCTTCTTCCAATTTATCCAATCCAGTGTCTACCGCCTGATTGGCTTTTTGCTCAGCTCGCTGGGCAGCTTGCTGCTTGGCTCGATTCTTAACTCTGTCGATGGCTGGTCTCTGGGCGAAGAGGCTAAATCCAAAGATTAGAAGGAGGATGCTTAATAGGGGACGTATCATGTGTTTATTTTTTTCAAAACAACAGATATCCACTCCCTCATTCCATCCCTCATATGAGGGATTTTGTCTAGCCCATGCCTTTGAATTATTAGCAGGGCATACTACTTTGAGCTAGACCCTATGATTATGATGCGCTACTTTGCTTTCCTCCTACTAACCTTAATGGCCTGTCAGCCAAGCCAGACTGACACTTCTACAAAGCCCAACTTTGTATTCTTCCTAGTCGATGATATGGGCTGGACGGATTTGGGCTGCTTTGGCAGTAGCTTTTATGAAACGCCCAATATCGATCGTCTTGCGGCGAGTGGAGTCCGCTTTACTCAAGCATATGCGGCCTGTCCCGTTTGTTCGCCGACGCGCGCGAGCATCATGAGCGGTAAGTATCCGGCCCGCTTAGGAGTAACCGATTGGATTGCAGGACGACAGGCCAATCATCCTGCTGATCCGGGGCAAAAAATGCTACCAAGACCCTTCAAATTGGAAATGGCCTTAGAGGAAACGACAATAGCGGAGGCGCTAAAGGAAGCTGGCTATTCCACTTTCTTTGCCGGCAAATGGCACATTGGAGAGACCGAGGAATTTTGGCCCGAAAAGCAAGGCTTTGACATCAACAAAGGCGGACATAGCAAGGGTTCACCTCCGGGAGGCTATTTTTCTCCTTATACCAATCCGCGTTTGGAAAGTGGGCCTGAAGGGGAATATCTCACAGATCGCTTAGGTGATGAGTCTGTAAGTTTTCTCCAGTCTGTGGGCACGAATCCCTTCCTCCTCTACCTCTCTTTTTATACCGTGCACAATCCTATGCAGGGCAAGGACTCTCTCGTGCAAAAGTATGAAGCGAAAAAAGCGAGCTTGGGCCATGAGGATACCGATCGCTTTGACTATCGGGCGCCTTGGATAGAAACCGCACCTCCCAAGGGCAACTACCGTGAGCGCTTGCTGCAAGATCACAGTACTTATGCGGCCATGGTCGAAAGCCTAGACCAAAACGTGGGCAAAGTCCTCGATAAACTAGAAGAATTAGGATTGGCTGATAATACCGTGGTGATCTTTATGTCTGACAATGGTGGCCTAGCGACTTCTGAAGGTTCGCCTACCACCAATCTTCCCTTGCGCGCTGGTAAAGGCTGGCTTTACGAAGGGGGCATTCGCGAGCCGATGATCATTCGTTGGCCGATGGAGGCTCAGGCAAAAGGAGTGGTAGATGTGCCTGTGACCAGTACGGATTTTTACCCCACTATGCTTGAGATGGCTGGTCTACCCTTGAGAGAGGAGCAGCATATTGACGGTGTGAGTTTGGTACCCCTGCTGCGCAGAACGGGCAGTCTCGATCGCGATGCGATCTACTGGCATTATCCGCATTACGCCAATCAGGGTGGTTTGCCGGGAGCTGTAATCCGCTCTGGGGATTACAAATTGATAGAAACGTTCGGCGAAGCCGAGCTAGAATTATACAACCTCAAAAACGACATTGGAGAAACCGAAAACCTCGCTGCTCAGATGACTGAACTGCGAGATTCGCTATTGATGCAATTGCACCAATGGCAAGAATCGGTGGCGGCCGAAGGCATGGATCCTAATCCGGATTACGATCCGAGCTATCGCCGAGCGTGGAAGGACTAATCACCCCAGTTATCTTCCCACTCCTTTAATAATTTTTCAAAGCCTTTCATAGTGTAAGCCCCTAACTGATAGGTGTGCTTGCCATAGTTTTTGGCTGTTTTGGTGAGGCGACTGACATAATACATCGCGATATCGCTTGCTTGGTAGTTAGCCAATTCAGTGTTAGAGATACGCTTGCCGTCTAGCCAAACGCCATACTCCTTAGGATTTTGCCAGGCTTGGAATTCAGTATTGCCGGGTACCTTCATCTGTGGTCTAGGTGGCGGTGGTGGCAAATACTTTTGCTTCTGCTCCTCTGTCATGTCCTCAAAGCGAAGAGTAGACTCTTCCCCATTATCTCCCTTGACAACAACCCGTATACCTTGATAACCTGGCTTGTCAAAAGAAAAAGGTTTAGGCGGCGGAGGCGGCGGGATATTCTTCTTCGCTTTTTTGGCCTTAACTGGTGGTGGCGGAGGAGGTGGCGGAGGTAAATCTGATTTTGACTTTTCTTTGGGTGGAGGAGGTGGTGGCGGTGTTTGAGCCAAGGCCTCTCCTGCAAAGGCAAAGAGAAATGCCCCCAAGAGCGGAATGATGCTGAGTTTTCTGAGCCATAACTGACCCAAAGACTGCTTTTTTGTGATCATAGATAGTCGTTTTTTGAGGTTGGAATAATGAAAAGCACTACTCAAAGCCATGGGTGCCTGGCTAGAAGCATGCTGTAAAATCAAATATGGATAAGTCTTGCGGTTGTCAAATTCATAGACGACCGCTTCGTCGGCCAAAAATTCATGATTGAGCCGGATACTGCGTCGAAACAAATAGACAAAGGGATTAAACCAAGTGAGGATGATTAAGAGTTCCACGAAGAGGATATCCCAACTATGTCGCTGCTTTACATGAGCCAACTCATGGGTAAGCAGAATAGGATTCATGGATTCCCGCTCCTGATCCGACCAGAAGATATAATTGCCAAAGGTATAGGGCCCTTGCTTTTCGGGCAGGTAGATGATTTTTGCGGAGCCTATGTCTTGGGCTCGCCTGCGGCGAACGTTTCCCCAAATTGCCAGGAGGTTTTTGCCAAAGCGAAAAAAGAAAACCATGCTTACTAAGCCCCAGGTGATGAAAAGAGCCATCGGTAAGTAAGCTGTATAATCAATCGTGCTGGTAGCAGGGGCTGCAATTTCTGGCTCCATTTGCTCATTTATCACATAGATTTGACTCCCATCAATCTCCACTTGATGTAAAGGCAAGAGAGGCACTATGTAAGCAGCTAAGAGAGCAATAATGAGGTAGGCGCGATTGAAGCGAAACATCTTGGCGTTTTGAAGCCAAAAGTGATAGATCAGCCATAGGAGACCGCTACCTAATATTATTTTGAGGAGGTAAAGACTCATACTTCCTTGTCTTTGAGTTGTTGGTCTAGCATAGCACGTAGGGATTCTAACTCTTCTTTACTGAGCTCAGTACTCTCGGTAAAGAAGGAGGCGAACTGGGTCGCCGAATCGTCAAAAAAGGTGCTCATCAATCCTTTGAAGTGTTGAGAGAAGTAGTCCTTTTTGCTCTTTAAAGCGTAATACTCTCTGGCATTGCCCCGCTTTTCAAAGGCAATGAGGTCTTTTTCCGTCATGCGCTTTAGAAAAGTCGCTACCGTAGTAGTTTTTGGCTTTGGCTCTGGAAAGTCATCAATCAAGTCTTTCATGAAGGCTCGTTTGCGTTTCCAAAGAGATTGGAGGATTTGTTCTTCTGATTTTGGTAATCGCATATTCTACATTTGTAGAGTTTGTTCTACAATTGTAGAGTAAAAAAATTATAAATCAAAATCGAGCCAAGAAAAAAGTCAGAATGCTGTGTAACAAAAAGGGGGGAATGATGAATGTCCAATATCGAATGTCTGTCAATCCCTAAATAGCGTTGACCGCTTTTGGTAAAACTGATGATTATTTTT
>CAZHOC010000626.1:0-2952 GCA_964534295.1 uncultured Bacteroidia bacterium
CTGGTTTCAGGCAATCTTACTTCTGGTTCTTCGTTTTCTTCGAGATCAAAACTTTTGATCGGTTCTTTTGGCTCCATCGCCAGATAAACCGCTGGCGGGGCGTCCAAACTATCAGCAGCTTGCACTGGCTCTGTCTCAATGCTTACCTCATTAGGGATAGCATAAACATCTGCCACTTCGCTCTCGACTGGTTGGGCCGGAGTAGCTTTGGGCGTAACTTCTATGAAAACAGCCTCATCATCATCTCTGGATTCTTCGTCTAGACCGGCAAAACTCTCGCGAATTTCGATCAAACTATCCATCTCTGCATAAAGCTTGTCTCTCCATCCCGTAGGATTGAGGTTATCTAGATGTGACTCCATCACAGCGTTATACTCTGATATGTCTCTCAATTCCTCCCATGAATCAGGGCGAGGTACATAAGAAAAGATGAAACCATATTTATCTTTGAAGCCAGCTTTTTGAAAGAGGCGAGCCATTTGGGCATCATGAAAGATAATTCTGACCTTTTCACTTTCTATATCGGCCTGTGCTGTCGCTGCAGAAAACTGCATAATTTTCGACATCAGCATAAAACGTAGGCTGAGGATAGGACCGTCGCCTGTGTTTAGCGTTGTATCGATAGGCACAAACTCATTGTAGTAAATGTATAGCTGAACGTCAGTATTTGCAGGGAAGGTTCTACGAAATTGACCGAGATGATTGACCGGTATGGCCGCAATATGCTCCTTGTTCAAACTATCTTTGAACTTATAAAATGCTGCGGTGGTAGAAGCGGGTTGAAAACCAGATTCTACCGCAGCAATGTTGCCTTGAACCAATACCTCTTGGGCATATAACAGGTTTCCTAGAAGGACAAAGCATACCAACAATAGATTGATCTTCATGATACAGGAGTCGTTTTGGGGAATTATAGCTGCAAGAATTCGTATCGTAATTGGGACTCGGTAAAGCCTTTAATAGTCTGATTGTGTTACTAAAGTAGGGCTTTTGTCCACGAAACTGGGCTAAGCTTCGCTCAACGGTAAGTATCTACGAAAGATTGGAAGATGCTAAGTCGGGAACGGTAATTGGGGCATGGATGAATTATGCCTAGATTACGGCAAATAATGCTTTCGACATGTTAAAAACTGCTTCTACTGCCCTCCTTTTCTACTCTCTAAGTTTTTCTATTCTTCCCGCCCAACCGCCTATTAATCCTGCTGAAATCACAATTGCGCGTGATAGCTTTGGCGTTCCGCATATTTATGCTCCCACCAATGCTGGGGTGGCCTATGGCTTGGCCTGGGCCACAGCTGAAGATGATTTTAAAACCGTGCAGGAGCAACTCCTCACTATCAGAGGACGACTTGCTGAAGTCAATGGGGCAAGTGCCGCTCCAATTGACATTGCCGTACAGTGGATGCAATTAGATCAAGCGGTAGCAGAACAATTTCCGGATGCTTTGACTCCTGAGTTTAGGCGTTCGCTGGAAGCGTATTGCCAAGGAGTAAATCAATACGCAAAACTACACCCCAAGGAGGTGTTGAAGGCAGACCTTTTTCCAGTCTATCCCCAAGACATTATCAAAGGATATATGCTCGCCCTAGCGCTTTTAACGGGTGTGGATGGCGGCCTCACCCAAATCCTAAACGATCAATTGGGTCCAGAATCTCCCAAAGGCTCAAATGCCTTTGCGATTAGTCGTTCGCGGACCAGCGATAATAAAACCTATCTCGCTATCAATTCACATCAACCGCTGGAAGGGCTATATTCTTGGTATGAAGCTCACCTAGTCTCGGATGAAGGGCTCAACATTTTGGGCGCTACTTTTCCCGGGGGCATGAGTATTTTCTTGGGAGCAAATGAGTATTTAGGCTGGGCCCATACTGTCAATGGCCCTGATTTATATGATATTTTTAAGTTAGAGATGCATCCCTCTCGCAAAAGGACCTATCGTTATGATGGTGAATGGCGCAAATTGGAAAAGTTCAAAGCCAAGACTAAGGTCAAGTTTGGGCCCTTCAAAATTCCCGTTTCCAAAACCTACTACCTCAGTCCTTACGGTCTGACCCTCGAAAATAAAAAAGGATACTACAGTCTCCGCTATGTTGCGAATCAGGACATCCGCGCTGCGGAACAATGGTACCGGATGAACCTCGCAACAGATTGGGAAACGTTCCGCGAAGCCTTGGAAATAAATGCAGTCACCGGAACCAACATAGTCTATGCCGACCGGGAGGATAATATTTTTTATGTCAGCAATGCCAAAATGCCAGTGAGGGATCCACAATACGATTGGTCTGGAGTGGTGAGAGGAGATACTTCAGCCACCCTTTGGGGAACGCAATACTTTCCCTTTGACAGTTTGCCCCAACTGCTAAATCCTGCAGGAGGATACGTTTTCAATACCAACAATAGTCCTCATAGCGCAGCAGCCCCAGAGGATAATTTAGATTTTTATGGCTGGAATAAAACCATGGGTTACCGCCTCTGGGAAAACAACCGTAGTCTTCGCTTTCAAGAACTCATGGCCGAAGAAGACGAAATAAGTTGGGAAGATTTTCTTCGGATCAAGTATGATATTGCATACGAGGACAGCCTCTACCTCTACGGCATCACCAATTTTGAATTGATCGCACAACTCGATCCTCAGAAATATCCGGAGCTCGCCCCCGCACTCAAACATCTACAATCCTGGGACCAGCAAATGGACACTAACAATGTGGCCTCTTCTATCTTTTTACTCAGCGGTATGGAGCTTGTCGATCAACTCAATGGTCGCTACACTTTGGAAGGCAAACAGGCCAGTGAAGCCGATTGCGTCGCTGCCTTAAGAAAAGCAGTAGCGCACCTCAACAAATACTTTGGTACTATCGAAGTACCCTTAGGACAACTACAAAGACACCGTCGGGGAGATTATAGCCTTGCCGTGAGTGGAGGTCCTGAAACCCTGGCGGCCTTATATGCGAG
>CAZHOC010000626.1:2970-4297 GCA_964534295.1 uncultured Bacteroidia bacterium
CTCTATTCACGGGTGGGAGATTCCTATGTCGAACTGGTACGTTTTTCGCAGGAAGGAGTTGAAATTGAATCGGTTAACGCCTACGGCAGTTCGGCTAAGCCAGATAGTCCTCACTATACCGACCAAATGCAACTCTATGTGCAGCATAAGCGTAAGGTCATGAGCCTTGATTGGGAAAAAGTGAAGACATCTGCCATCAGAATCTATCATCCTGATTAAAGCCCCAAAATATAATCGTAGCTTTGTTACGTGGAGTCAAAACCCTTACCCAAAATACCCCGAAGTCGTAAGATTGTCCTTAGTTTTCCGCTAGGGATATTGGTATTGGTGGGCCTACTCCGTATCGCCATTTTCCTACCTCCGGTCCAGAGCTGGATGGTTTTCCAAGCCAAAGGATTTCTCGAAAACCGATTGGGCACCACGGTAGACTTAGAAGGTGTTGACTTTGCCCTGCCAGATCGAGCGCAATTGGAGGGACTGACCATTTATGACCAACAAGCACAAAAGATGCTAAAGTTGGGAGAATTGGATATCAGTGTTTTTGCGTTCTCTCTTTGGGATCTACTATTTGAGCGTGAGGAGGTGCAGGATTTTGCTCTAGGGCGAGTAGTGCTCGATGAAGCGGAGATCTTTCTTTATCGCCAGACCAAAGACTCTAGTCTCAACATCCAATTCGTAGTGGATAGCCTTCGGCCAACGAGCAGTTCAGGAGAACCCCTTCTGCTCAATCTGGCTATCGAAAATCTCTTTCTAAAAAATAGCAAACTGATCTATCGAGACTCAATCTCTGAAAAGGTCAGTTTACTCAATCCTGGACACCTCAATTGGACTAATCTTGAGCTAGGCAAACTAAATACGGTATTAGCATTTACGCGGGATCCTAAGGGCAAGATTACCCTAGACGTTACTTCTCTTTCCCTCTCCGAGGAACGCTCAGGCTTTCCCATACAATCTCTCAGCAGTCTTATCGAGATTGTCCCCGCTGATAGCAGTAAGCAACAAAATCCATTTATAGAAGCTAGACAACTAGTCTTAAAGAGTGATCGCAGCAATATTACAGGCACCGTAAGACTTCCCGGCGCGACACTCTTAAAGTTGTTTGATCGCCATTTAGACGAGGAGTTTACAGTTGAGTTAAAAAATACCTTGCTCGATGTCGAAACGGTCAATTATTTTTCTCCTACTGAGATCCCAGTTAGGGGGCTGTGGAATGTGCATGGCAGTGCAGAAGGAAACCTAGAACACCTGCGCCTAAACACCCTTCAAATTGGCCTAGGAGACTCCACTCGTTTCGCCCTCCGAGGTCAAATGTATGATTTACTCCAAT
>CAZHOC010000627.1:0-281 GCA_964534295.1 uncultured Bacteroidia bacterium
TAATCGCTATCCTCTATTGACTCGCCTTTTTGCGGTGCCAGAGCTTCGGCACGGTTATTTGGCCCATCTTAGAACCATACTGGAGGAGTATTATGTGGTCACCGAGGTGTATGCCAAGGTAGATGCCTATGCTGCCATGCTTGACAGCTTAGTACAAGCAGACCCTTATCAGATTTACACCTACAACGAATTTATTTCCGAAGTTAACAGCGTCAAAAATTTTCTCAGTGATCGCCATAATGTATTGAGTGCCGATAGTGAGATTAATGTCAGAGGTTTCG
>CAZHOC010000627.1:318-4292 GCA_964534295.1 uncultured Bacteroidia bacterium
AACTAAAGTACCCCCCAGTGCATCCGAAAGTGTTCAGGTAAGAGCTCGTTTTAGTGGCAATGCCGGCCTATACAAAGCTTATTTATATTATGGGAGCGGTTGGGTCGGTGCGTTCCACAAAGTGGAAATGCTAGACGACGGGAACCATGATGACGGAGCAGCAGGAGATGGCTTATATGGAGCGAATATTCCTGCTTTTGGGGCCGGAACCTACGTGCGCTACTACATAGAAGCGCAAGCCAACAACTCAGCTTTAACAGCTTCTTACATGCCTCGGGGCGCAGAACATGATGTCTACATCTACCAAGTCAAGCTCAATAGTGCGAATAGCGATTTGGTGATTAATGAGTTTATGGCTTCCAATAACAATAGTGTAACCGATGGACAAGGAGATTATGATGATTGGATAGAACTCTACAATTTAGGCTCCAACAGCATTGATCTGGGTGGTTATTTCTTAAGTGATGATGGTAGTAATCTGACCAAGTGGCGCTTTCCCATTGGCACTACTATTGATGCCAATGATTATCTAATTGTTTGGGCTGATAATGAAGCCAGTCAAAATACTAGCACAGAATTGCACGCCGACTTTAAAATTTCTGCGGGAGGGGAAGCCCTCTATCTACTTAATAGAGATACGCTCTTGATAGATCAGATCGTCTTTAGCAATCAGAGGAGTGATCAAGGCTATGCTAGAGTACCCAATGGAATAGGCAGTTTTGTAAGTCAAAATCCCACCTTTGCTGACAATAACGATTTAGCGACATCAATAGAGGAGGATAATATATTGACAAACAGCTTTGTCCTCTATCCCAATCCAAGCTCGACCAGTGTTTCGCTCAGTTTTGACCGTCCTAATCCGGAGGAGTTGGTTCGGATTTACGATCTGCAAGGAAGACTCATCAGTCAATTAGCAGTTCAAAAAGAGCTAAGCATTGACCTTCGCAATTGGTCCAATGGCTTGTATTACGTCCAATATCAAGGAATTAGTAAAAAACTTGTCGTTCAACACTAGCTTTTTGCAAAAAACTTTGGCATTGCGTTGAATAATTTCCGCAGATACTCTATATTTGCAGACTCAAAAATGAACAAGAAGCAATGAAAGAAGGAATTCATCCTGAATACAGAGAAGTCGTTTTCAAAGATATTTCTACCGATTACGCCTTCATATCTCGTTCTACTATCCAAACCAAAGACACTATCACTTGGGAAGATGGTAACGAGTACCCTCTCGTGAAACTAGAAATCTCTAGTGATTCTCACCCATTCTTTACGGGTAAGCAGAAACTAGTTGACACCGCCGGACGTGTAGATAAGTTCTACTCTCGTTATGGTGGAAAGAAATACAAGAAGAAAGAAGAAGCATAAACGCTTCATGCAAGAAATACAAAATAGCAGTTCTTATGGACTGCTATTTTTGTTTTAATTTCAGCCTAAAATTTGGCAAATATGGCATTAGTGCTGTTTGAAGATCACGGCCATCTCGATCTTCGTCCTTTTACCTACACCCGGCCGAGCTTTGACTTGCGATGTGGCATCTTCACCTCTATCGAGCGTTGGAGGATCCTACTTCCAGAGCAATCCATCACCGGTCTTGGTGCAGGCATCTTGCAACTCCGCTATCCCCTTTTACAAAGCGAGCAAAAACATACTTGGGTCAATGGGCGTCTCCTAGCCAATCAATCGCTGGTGGAAGCCATTCAAAACATTGCCCCTGATACCTTTTGGTTAGATGAGAATGAAAGCCTTTTGGCAGCGCACTTCTCCCCTAGCCTATTGCCCTCAGATTTTGATGGGGTCTTTTCCAAAGAACGCTTAATCGAACTAGGCCTCCGTGAGGAACGCCAAAACTGGTCTGGCCCTCGGCTAAATTTTCCGGAAGATATTTTTAAGCAAAACGGAGATATGATCATCCATGATTTTCAATATCTCTCCCGTTTGCATCCTCATCAGGCCATTCAAGATCGCCATACTCGCGTTTATGGTGCTGACAATATCTTTGCGCATCCTGATGTAAAGGTAAGAGCAGCGGTGCTGAACGCTGAAAACGGTCCTATCTACCTCGGTCCCAAAAGTGAAGTTCAGGAAGGGGCCGTAGTGCGTGGTTCCCATGCCTTTATGGCAAATAGCCGTATCAATATGGGGGCCAAAATGCGCGGCGATACTACGGTCGGGCCTCAATCAAAAGTCGGCGGGGAAGTAACCAACTCCATGATCATGGGCTATAGCAACAAAGGTCATGAAGGCTATCTTGGCAATTCTATCTTAGGATATTGGTGTAACCTTGGGGCAGACACCAACACTTCCAACCTCAAGAATAACTATAGTAACGTCAAGGTTTGGCATCACCGTAGTGGTAGATTTAGAGATACTGGAATGCAGTTTTGCGGCCTAATGATGGGTGATCACAGCAAGTGTGGAATCAACACCATGTTCAACACAGGAACCATGGTGGGGGTTTCTGCCAATATATTTGGATCAGGCTATCCGAGAACCTATATTCCGTCCTTTTCGTGGGGCGGTGCCTTTGGCTACACCACTTATAGGCTCAAAAAAGCGCTTGAAACCGCTGCCTTAGTGATGCCACGCAAAGGCGGTCAGCTAGATGAAATAGAACAAAAGATTCTGGCTGAGATTTACGAACAAAGCGCCTCCGAAAGAAGCTGGGAAAAAACTTAAATACTAATTAAAAACATGCGCACATTAATCGCCGCTGGCAACTGGAAAATGAACCTCACTGCAGAGGCTGCCCAGGCCTTGGCTAGTGAAGTAGTACAAAATTTTCAGGACGAATATAATGGTCCTGCTGAGGTAATCATGGGAGTACCCTTTCCATACCTTCCTCTCATCCATCACTTAGTAAAAGATAATCCGAAAGTACACTTAGCTGCTCAAACCATCCACGAAGCAGATAAAGGTGCTTTCACTGGTGAGACTTCAGCTCAGATGCTTACCTCCGTGGGCGTTACCCACGTTATCATTGGTCACTCTGAGCGCCGCTCTATCTATGGCGAAGGCAATGCTCTCTTAGCCTCAAAAACGGATCAGGCCTTGGCCAACAATCTCGTGCCGATCTTTTGTATCGGAGAGACTTTAGAGCAACGCGAAGCGGGCCAGACTTTAGCAGTTAATGCTGCTCAACTGAGTGAAGGCACTTTCCACCTAGATGCTGATGCCTTCAGCAAAATCATCGTTGCTTACGAACCCGTTTGGGCCATCGGTACGGGCAAAACTGCTTCTCCTGAACAAGCGCAGGAAGTTCACGCTGCCATCCGCGCCCAAATCAGCGAAAAATATGGTGCTGAAGTAGCTGAAAATACCACCATCCTTTACGGAGGTAGTGTAAAACCAGCCAATGCTGAAGCCCTCTTCGGTCAAGCAGACATTGATGGAGGTTTAGTAGGAGGTGCGAGTCTTAAGAGTCGCGACTTTACTGACATCATCAAGGCGCTCTAGCTTATAACTGGTAGAATGCAAAAGGAGCTGTAAAGAGAATAGCAATTTCTCTACTTTCACTTTTGCATTCTACCTTCTACTTTTTGGATATATGAAAACTTACTTCCTGACTCTCTGTCTCCTCTTTTCGGCCCTTTTTAGCTATGCACAAAGCCCATCAGAGCGCTTTGCCGAAACCATAGAAGCCGAAGACTTAAAAGCTCACCTCTACTTTTTGGCTGATGACCTGCTCGAAGGTCGCGCTACTACCAAACGTGGTCAAAAAATCGCTGCCGCCTACATTCGCACTCAATTCATGCGCTTAGGCCTACCAGGTGGGAACCAAGGCGAATACTTCCAAACTTACTATCTCAAAGAAGTGAAAGTAGACGGAGGTACACTTTCAGTAGGAAAAAATAAGTTCAATTATAAGGATGACTTCCTGCCGGGCTTACAGGCAACGCCTCCGGCAACTTTGCCTAGCGATCTGCTGTTCGTGGGTTATGGCCTAAGCGAAGAAGGTTACGATAATCTTGAAG
>CAZHOC010000628.1:0-4289 GCA_964534295.1 uncultured Bacteroidia bacterium
TTCAACACTTCAACACTTCAACACTTCAACACTTCAACACTTCAACACTTCAACCTAGCGTTCCGCGAAGAGCGGCTCTCCCAAAAAGAATCCTCCATCTAATTAGGATAAATTTCCATTTGGTTGTAAAAGATGTAAATTGGTTAACCAGTCAATGGTGATCCAAAAATTTGCTATTACAATTCGAAACCTTATCTGCATGAAATCCTTTTCCATTTACTTGAGCCTCCTCTTTTTTATTGCCCTCTCCACGCCGCTGCAAGCCACAGTATTTATGGTTAGCACTTCTGGAGAGTTTAACGATGCCCAAAACAATGCCGCTGCTGGCGATTCTATTATTTGGGTAGACGGACTATACTCCGACGTTTACATGCAAATCTCCAAAGATAGCTTGTACATCGGAGCAGAGACTTTGGGAGAGGTAATCTTTCAAGGCATTTCAAGGGTAAATGTCTCCGCAGATTATATCACCTTTCGTGGTTTTCAATATCTAGGAGGTAACATTGGTTCCCTTGATGTGATTAATATCACTGGAAGTCATGGCCATTATGATGAAATCAACATTAATGGCTATCGCTGCTATAAATACCTACGGGTTAGAGAACAAAGTCAATATGTAAGGATTACACATTGCAATTTCGAAAACCGCCTCACAGTAGCAGATCAAAACATCCTTTCTATACTCGTAGATGCAAACCAGCCTGGTTACCACAAAATTCAATATTGCTCTTTCAAAAATTTTCCCGGTGGTGGCAATGATGAAGGCGTTGAGCCCATCCGTATTGGTCTCAGTTCGCAAGCAAATCGCAACAGTCGGTCCTTGGTTGAGTATTGCTACTTCACCCAATGCGATGGTGATGGTGAAATAATTTCTAGTAAAGCCAGTCAAAACGTTTATCGCTTCAATACCTTTGAAGACAACTTAAAGGCAGAATTAGTGCTTCGTCATGGTTCAGAAGCAATAGTTTACGGCAACTTCTTTATTAACAACAAAGGAGGCGTTCGGGTAAGAGAAGGGCAAAATCACTACATCTATAACAATTACTTTACTGAGATTTGGGATCGACCCATCTATCTCCAAAATGAGGCTTCTGACCCGCTTGATTCGATTACGATTGCTTTTAATACGGTTACGGATAGCGATGATATCAGATTAGGAGGGCCCGGCAGTAATGAACCTAGCAATGTGCTCTTTGCCAATAATATTTTTACAACTCCTGACGATGGGGTTTTTGAAAATGCTACTGGCTCTGAAACTTGGATTGGAAATATCGCCTTTGGTACGCTAGGGATCAATCTTCCTGCTAGTGGTATTATCCAAATTGACCCTATGTTAGTGCAAAATAGTGCAGGTTTTTACGGTTTAGATAGCATGAGCCCCGCGATTGATGCTGCTCAGCCAGGCTATCTCCCTTTGCCTCAATTCGAGGGCATGGATACAATAGATGTTGATATGCTGTTTGATATGATGGGCCAGGCTCGCCCCAGTACCACCGCTCAAAAAGATCTCGGCAACAATGAGTATCCCCATAATGTCCTCATCCAGCCTATTGCTACTGAGGAGAATACCGGTCCTAGCTATGATACTGATTTTAGTACTAGCATCGAGGAGCCGAAACTATTTGTAGAGGATCTATTTCAACTATTTCCCAATCCCGCGACTGACCAACTCAATATTAAACTAGAAATTGAGTCAGCTGCTTCGGTAAAAGTAGAGATTTTGGATCTACAGGGACGCGTTTTGAGTCTCGTATTTGAGGGTACCCTGCTACCCGCTTCGCATAATATTTCGGAGCAGATTTCGTCTCTTCCCGCTGGTAGCTATATGCTCAAGGTCCAAAGCAGTGCGCTTATTGGTGGACAAAGCAAGATTCAAGCTAGGAGCTTTATCAAGTTGTAGTGGGTATACTGCGTCGCAGAACGCTTGTCCCTAGGACGCAAGAAGGCAGTACCTCATCGCCTTTAAGACCAACCAAATATTCATTTCGAGCGAGCGCAGCGACGAGAAATCTCCTATCAAAAATTGTAAATACGTTTTGAAGCCAAGGAGATTTCTCGTCCTTCCGCTCCACGGAACTCTGTCGAAATGAAAGCTGGAGGGTTTTGGTATTACGACTAGTCAATGCCTTGTCGCATAGGGATGAGCGTTCCGCGCAGCGGTAAAAAAACATAGACTCATCAGCCATCAAGGCTTTTAGTTGAGGCCTACTTCGCAGAACGCTTATCCTAACTCAATAAATTCACTGCCTTCTGGTAGCGCATCAGGTATTTACGGATATGAGCATTCTCTGGCGCAATAAGGTTAGGATCTTCTTGAGCAAGCGTAAAGGCGGCCTCTCGTGCGGCCTCCAAGATCGGGCGATCCTCAACTATATTGGCAAGATGAAATTCTGGTAAACCACTTTGGCGAGTGCCGAGGAAATCCCCCGGTCCTCTTAGTTCGAGATCAATCTCGGAGATTTTGAAGCCATCTTGGGTCTCACGCATGGCTTTGAGACGTTTACGACCGTCGGTTGAGACCTTCTTCCCTGCCATGAGGATGCAGTAGGATTTGTTCTGGCCTCGCCCAACGCGTCCCCTCAACTGATGTAATTGAGAGAGACCAAAGCGCTCGGCATTTTCGATCACCATGATGGTACTATTGGGCACATCAACTCCCACTTCGATGACAGTGGTACTTACCAATATTTGGGTCTCATTGCGCACGAAGCGTTGCATCTCAAATTCCTTGTCGTCCGGATGCATTTTGCCATGCACGATACCTACCCGATAATCTGTGAAATAGCGCTCTAATAGCTCATGCCCCTTCACGACTGCGATAAGGTCTAGCTTTTCAGATTCATCCACCAATGGGTAGACCACATAGGCCTGCCGGCCTTGATCCAATTGGTTTTTGATAAATCCCAGTACTTCCAGCCGCTTGCTCTCGCCATGTACGCGTGTTTCGATAGGCTTTCGACCCGGAGGGAGCTTGTCGATAATGGAGACATCCACATCACCATAAACCGTCATCGCCAAAGTGCGAGGGATGGGAGTGGCCGTCATCACCAAATTATGAGGGAAGGGACTCCCTTTTTGCCACAGCTTGGCCCTTTGCTCTACGCCGAACTTATGCTGCTCGTCCACTACGACTAGACCAAGTTCTTTGAATACAACAGTCTTTTCAATCAGGGCATGGGTACCTATCACAAAGTCAAATTCTCCGCTGGCTACGCCTTCCAATATCTCCCTACGTTCCTTTTTGCGTTGGCCACCTACTAGTATGCAGGTCTTGAGACCCACTTTTGCCGCCATGCGAGAGATCTTTTTATAGTGCTGCTCCGCCAAAATTGCGGTAGGAGCCATAAGGGCAGCTTGAAAACCATTGTCTTTGGCAATAAGCATACTCATAAATGCCACCATAGTTTTACCACTACCTACATCTCCTTGGACCAGGCGATTCATCTGTGCTGGCAGGGCCAAATCCCTTCTGATCTCTTTGAGTACCCGTTTTTGGGCGTCCGTAAGAGAAAAGGGCATGTGTTCTTCGAAGAAGGTATTGAAATACTCCCCGATCTTGGTAAAGGGAGGAGCTTGGTTTTGATGTCTGGCTTTGAGGCGTCGCCTCGCTAGCAGCAGCTGGAAAAAGAAAAACTCTTCAAATTTGATGCGGTATTGGGCTTGTCTGAGCTTTGTAAAACTAGCCGGGTAGTGGAGGAATTGTAAGGCGGCTTTGTGAGAGATCAGATTGTTTGCCTGCATAATTGGCTGGCTAAGATTCTCACCAATCAGATTACCTGCCTCCTCAAGCATTTGCCGAGTGATGGTCCTGAATCCCCGAGAGTCAAGGCCCATGCGTCCTAATTTCTCTGTCGAAGGATAGAAGGGCACTATCTGTAAGACATGTTTCTTGCCGTTATCATCGCTTAGCTTGTCGATCTCTGGATGAGAAATCTGAAAACTCCCGCCATAACGACTGACCCGTCCGAATAGGGCGATTTCTTCTCCTTTTTTTAGGCTGGCTTGTAACCACTTTACTCCTTGAAACCAAGTGAGCTGGAGAAAGCCGCTACCATCGGTAAAAGTAGCGCTCAATCTTCCTCTGCCTCTTTTGGTTTTGACTACTTCGATACGGGTGATTTTACCCACTAGGGCCACATGTTGACCTTCTTCGGTGATATCGGAAATGCGTTTTTGTTGGCTCCGATCGACATATTTTCGCGGGTAATAATGCAGCAAATCAAGGTAGGTGCGGATACCTGCCTCTTTGGCCAATACTTCTGCGCGTTTGGGCCCAACTTTCTTTAGAT
>CAZHOC010000629.1:0-4283 GCA_964534295.1 uncultured Bacteroidia bacterium
TCTTGGAAGGTATTGATACTATCTCCTTCGACATTGATGCCTTCTAAATGCCGATTGAGTCTCACTATAAAAAAGAGATCTCCATTTTCTAAGAGAGAGTGGTCGACGGCCTCCACCTCAAAATCAAAGCGAACTTGTTCATAAAAGAAGTCAATATCCTGTAGGTAGGCCTGTACATCTTTATTGGTTACCACTGAACGATAGCTCAGCAGATCATCCTCTATTTGCACCTCAGCATCATCAAATATCTTGAGATAGCTTTGGTTGATGATTATATCTTTTTCTCGGCGAGAGGTCTGAGGGTCGCCGAGCGTATTCATGACAAATTGCAGAAAACGTACAAGCTGCCGGCTTTGCTGCTTATACTCACTGAGCAGCGTAGTGTCAGCCATGGCAACTTGGGCCGAGAGTGGTTGACTAAGCCCGATGGTAAATAAAAGCCACAAGCAACATGCAAAGCGCAATTTCATTGGCGATAGATATAGTTTAACAATATTTCTTTGTTCCCTTCTTCGATCTGCGTCATTTGAGTGATTAACCAACCTCGGTTACCTCCTTGACGCTCTACTTCTGATAACTCGAAATACCAATTTTCGATTTGAAAAAAGTGGAACTTGACCTTATTGACAGTGTGAAACTTAAGGTTCCCCTTTTTGTACTCGTACAAAAACAGTGTCAAATAATCAGGTTGGAAGCCTTCTTCCGTAAATTTTTCGGGATTATTCGCTTCGCGAAACACTTTTATCAAGTTCATGAAGTCGAGTTCATGACTCAAGGGGTGTAAAAAGTCTGGTGGGTCGCTGTCCCCCGCTTCGCGGAACGCTCGTGCGAAGGGTTCAAAATAAACGTTGGTAAACACCCATTTTGAGCCAATCGTATCTTCTTCCAACTTGAGGAAAAGCGTCAAATTGACTTTTTCTCCCTTATAGTAAAAGGTGGTCAATACTTCAGCAAAGAACTCTCCCCCATGAAAGTCCAAAAAGACCGGTCTGGCGGGATTGGTTACAGATCGTATGAATTTAGACCGTTTATTTCGGTTTAGGTCTTGGTTGCCACTATCAAAAAGCATATTTAAATACTCTTCCCGTAGGCGAGCATTGCGATAGAGGCTATCTCGGGGGTAATAGCGTTCCCCAAGGGGAGACTCCTCTCCATTAAAGCGGCGAAAAAATTGATTGACTTGCTTAGTAGAGGCGTAGAGGACTTTTTCGTCTCCTAAGTAGTCCCCCACCCTTTGGGCATGAAGACCAATACCAGACAGTAAGCAAAACAGAACGAGCCAATAGCGTAGAAGTTGTTGTGCAGCAATAGGGCTAATGGCGGTCATACTAATTATTTAGGTACTTAGTAGGGAGTATGAAGTAGTTAGACGGATAAGTGCAGTAACGCATATCTATGTACTTACTACTTACGTCTGAATACTAATGATAAGCGTTCACCGTAGGTGTCGGCCCAAAAAAATCAAAGAAAAAGAGGGAAGCTTAGAACGCTCCCCTACTCTATTATCTTTTTAGCTAGTAGTCTCTTTGACACGGATATCGCCGAGCAGCACGTCCCAAAACTCGATCGTACGACCTCCAATCTGGGTACTTTTGCGCTCTACGTAAACCGTGATGTCCTTTTTGGTGGTATCCATATACTTTAAGCCTTCTTTGGTTACCCCTTCGAAGCGCTGATAAATGGTAATTACCCCTACATAGCGACCATCCGGTTGTAGCTCTAGATCCGAGATATACTGGATTTTGAACCAACGAATGCTAACCTGATCATAGTTGAGGGCCATCAAGCGTTCGCAATAGCGACGAGGACCAAAATATTGGATTTCTTCACGGTAGAGAGAAGAAACTCCGATCTCAGCATCATCGGCAAATAGCTCAACCGCTCTGTCGATCACACGATCGGCCTCAGAGAAAGGCGTATCCTTATCGCCAATAATGCTAATGTAAGTACTCAGGTCTCGGACCTTTTCCATGGCCAAGGAATCAATCGCACGCTTACGCTCAGGCGAAATATCAGCTTGTGCAAAGAGGACGGTGCTACTCATAGCTCCCCAAAGCAACAATACAGCAGTTAATATTCTCATTGTTTTATCAGTTCTAGTTCTTTAATTCTTCCGTTTGCGTCTAAAACGACATTGCGTACGCGATTGGTATTATTACCAGTATCCTTGAGATAATTAAGATATTTCCGAATGGTCGTCGGGCGATCGTAATCAACCGTACTACCGCTTTGACTAATCACAATCAACACTGGCGCTCGATCTGAGCTAAACAAACGGAGGGCATCATCGATTTTTGCGTTTGCGATAGCCTCATTACCCGCATTGGATATATCGCCAAAGAGTTGGTCTACTCTTGGTCCCAAATTTTGGCTGGCTGCTGCCGCTGCTTCGGCTTCTGCTTTTTCTCGCTCCAAACGCTCCAGACGTTCGCGCTCTTGCTGCAGGTGATATTCTGCTTTGCGAATGGCCACCAAAACTTCAGCGTCGTCTTTGTACTTATCTTTTAAAGCATCCAAACGATCTTGGTAGCGATCTACATCATCAAGGCCATTGCAAACCGCCATGCTTATATCGGCAATCTCTTTGAGGGCTTGATCTTTTTGTTTGGCAGCTAAGGCTTCCTGGCGAGCCATTTCTTCGGCAAGTTCTTTTTTCTTTCTACAGCCAACGGAGCCAAAGGCAATAGTAGTGGCTAGTAGCATGAGCATCATGCGATAAGTCCAATGGGCGGTCCAATTCATAGGGAAAAGGTCTTGTAGTATAAAAGTTGAGATTTGAAACTGGAAATTATCAGAAATTAAGGATTTCCAATTGCTTTATTCCAATTTCAAATCTCTAATTATGAATAATAACGTTTGCAGAGCAAACGATATTTTTAAAATAGGCGCTCGTAATACTCTCTAGCCATGCGGTTGGAGTCAAAAAACGGCACAACTTCGCGCATGCTGTTCTTGACGATCTTCATCCATTCGTCAGGCTTTTCATAGTAAGTTGGGATAATCTCAGTGGTCAAGATGCGCATCAGATTGTGATAATCTTGATTGTCTTGCACCTCTGCAGATTGGGTAGCATCAGCCAATGGCAATACAAATGCATTGTGGCCATGCTTCTCAAATTCTGGAATCCAACCATCATTGACGGAAAAGTTAACCGAACCGTTCATCGCGGCGGTCATCCCGCTGGTACCAGAAGCCTCCATCGGACGACGTGGTGTATTTAGCCAAAGGTCAGAACCTTTTTTGAGAGCCGCAGAGAGATCCATTTCATAGCCGGTAACCACGGCAGAGGTATGGCTAAGGCGCGTCATTTGGATTAAGCGGTTGAAGAGATCTACCGCATAATCATCCTTTGGGTAAGGCTTACCGGCCCAGATCACCTGAATGGGTTGTTCGGCACGATTGAGTAATTGATAGAAACGCGTAAGATCACGCATAATCAAATCTGCACGCTTATAAGCGGCAAATCGTCTAGCCCAAACAATGGTCAAAAGATCTGGATCAAGGATTTTACCCGTTTGGTCCGCTACAATTTCAAAGAGATCTTGTTTCATTTCTCTTTTCCGCGCGCGGAACGCTTCGTCATCATCGGCATCGAGAGCCGCTTTAAGGACTTTGTCTTGCCAGAATTCTTGGTTTTGAGAGTTGGTGATCCCAATGATCTCCGGCTTAGGCTCTACATGCTGCCACATATCATTAGAGACTTTGGCATGCAGCTGAGAAACTCCATTGGCTTTGTTTGCCATGCGGAGGGCAGCTGGCGTATAGCCAAATTGATCGCCATGCTCACCTGTGATTTCGCGCACGGTATCTAAGTCAAGGCCATTGAAAAAGTTCATGTCCTTGAGGTGGTGAATGTTACGTTCTTCGTTACCGGCTCTTACTGGAGTGTGAGTGGTGAATACCAATTGCTCGCGCACTTTGTCCATATCCTTATGCTTGTCATAAAGATGGAAAGCCAAAGGCAAGGCATGCGCCTCATTCATATGATACACATCAGCACCGCCAAGTGCTTCACAAACTTTGATACCGCCAATCCCCAAGACAATGCTCTGGGCGATACGGGCAGACTCATTATTGTCGTAAAGCTGGTGTGTGATGGTACAAGACAGATAGTCGTTGAACTCTTCGCGGTCAGTGGTTAAGAAGTACATCGGCACGGTACCAAACACCTCTGGTGGTAAGTAGAAGGCCTGCACTTTAACTTCATGGTCGCGAATCTTAACCGGTACAATGATGTCAGTCGGTTCAAGGAAGGAGTAGTAGCGTTCCCGGTTAAGGGCCTT
>CAZHOC010000630.1:0-4283 GCA_964534295.1 uncultured Bacteroidia bacterium
GTCCTACCTGCAAGGCTGCTACTTGGTTTTCTGCCCCTGCTTCCACTCTAAGCTTAACCAATTTTTGGATTTCTAGTAAACTAGCAATCTGTTCATCAAGCAATTGATCATGTGCCTTGATGGCTTGCCATTGGTACCAGCTTTCACGCAAGCGGTAGCGTAATTCCCGTTCCATACTGGCCTCTCTCAGCTGAGCTACTTCTAATTCACTCTGCCAGGAATTTCGTTCGGCCCAGGCTAACCAAGGGCGTCCGAAGTCTTGGTTGAAACCGAAAAAATTATCTTGGGCCAAGGTGTTCATCTGCCCTCTTTGATATTGGATTTGCATTGGCTGAGGCTGCCAAGCACTTTTTTTCCCAGTACGGACTAATTGGGAATGAACACTAGCCACTTTTAACTCCGGATGCTCCGAACGCATTTTCGCTTCTGCTTCACTTAGACTCAAGCGATTGGGACTTTGCCCCCAAAGTAATGTACTTGCGACAAGTAAGATCAATATGCTTAGTCCCTGCTTCATGCTGCTTCCTTTTTTCGTTTTTCTATGAGGTAGTACAAAGCGGGCAAGACAAAGAGCGTCAAAATAGTTGCGCTGATCAGACCGCCTATTACTACCGTAGCGAGAGGCCTCTGCACTTCTGCCCCTGCGCTATTTGAAAGTGCCATAGGAAGAAAACCCAAAGAAGCCACCGCGCCCGTGATCAGTACTGGTCTCATGCGCACTTTTGCTCCTTCTAGAATCCGATCTTTTAAGCTTAGCTTTCCTTCTTCGCGGAGACGATTGAAGTAGGCGATTAGGACGATTCCATTGAGTACCGCCACTCCAAACAGGGCGATAAAGCCCACCCCAGCAGAAATACTAAAAGGCATATCACGCAACCATAGTCCCAAAACACCGCCTATCGCTCCCATTGGTATGGCCGAAAAGATCAACAATGCTTGCACCCAGGACCGAAAGGTGAAGAAAAGCATTACCAGAATAAGAAATAATACCAAGGGCACGGTTACCAATAGTCGAGATCGGGCGGATTCGAGGTTTTCGAACTCCCCTCCATAGCGCAAGGCGTAGCCAGGGGGTAGGTCCAAGCTTTGGTCTAATAGCTGTTGAATATCTGCTACTACTCCTTCGAGGTCCCGTTCGCGAACGTTTACCCCTATCGTAATCTGACGCTTAGTATCATCACGAGAAATTTGCATGGGGCCTTCGGCAAACCCAATGTCAGCGAGTTCCCGAATAGGGAGCTGTTTGCCATTGGCCAAGCGTAGCTGAAGGCTTTCTATATCTGAGACTCTTTTGCGAGAGTCCGGCTGCAGCCGAACGACTAAATCAAAGCGGCGCTCCCCTTCAAAAACGACCCCTGCGACGCCTCCCGCAAAAGCAGATTGTATCGTCCTATTGACTTTCTCAACGCTGACTCCATATCGAGCCATTTGACTGCGTCGATATTCGATCAATATCTGAGGAAAACCTTCCGTACGGTCTACTTTGACATCTGCCGCTCCTTTTACCTGCCGGATGAGGCTAGCTGCTTCTTCCGCTTTTTGAGCTAATTCCGATAGATCATCTCCATAGATTTTGACTGCCACATCTGCTTTTGAGCCTGTCAAAAGTTCATTGAAGCGTAGCTCAATAGGCTGAGTAAATTCAAAGCTTGCTCCTGATGCTTCTAAGGGAGCCAAGGCCTCAGCCATTAACTCAACTAATTCATAGCGATCTTGAGTAGTGGTCCAAGCAGATTTTTCTTTCATGATGATCATAATATCTGCATCCTCTACACTCATTGGATCAGTGGGGATCTCAGAAGAACCAATCTTGGAAACTACCTGTAGGACTTCAGGAAAACGGTCCAGCAAGATCTGCTCTGCCTGGGTGCTAATAGCGATGGTTTGTGATAGTGCACTCCCTGCGGGAACGGTCATCTGCATAGCAAGATCGCCTTCTTCCAATTGGGGGATAAACTCTCCTCCCATACGGCTGAAGAGTACAAGACTGCCGATAAAACACAATACGGCAAACCCTACAAGCATGAGAGGCCGCTTGAGACTAGTCCGGAGGATAGGTTGATAAGCGTTCTGCAAGGCAGCAATAAACTTATCTGACCAAGCTTCTTTGCTTGCCTGTTTTTTTGATAAAAACAAGGAGGAAGCCATAGGCACGTAGGTCATAGAAAGTACCAGGGCTCCCATAATGGCAAATCCCACAGTTTGCGCCATAGGGGTAAACATCTTGCCTTCAATTCCAGACAGAGCTAGTAGGGGCAAATAGACCATTAAAATAATGAGTTCGCCGAAGGCAGCTGAAGAACGAATTTTACTGGTCGCTTCAATGACTTCTAGGTCCATCTCCTCCTGACTCAAACTTTTTCCTCGAAAGCGAGATTGCAGGCGATGTACCACACTTTCTACCATAATTACCGCCCCGTCTACTATCAGACCAAAATCGATGGCTCCTAGACTCATCAAATTGGCAGAGACACCAAATAGGTCCATCATGCCAAACGCAAATAGCAAGGCCAAAGGAATGACCGAAGCCACCACTAGACCAGCTCGCCAATTGCCCAGCAATACCACCAGTACGAAGACGACAATCAAACCGCCTTCAATCAAATTGGTCCTAACTGTACCGATGGTCCTTTGTACAAGTGCGGCTCGGTCCAGGAAGGGCACAATCTTGAGGCCTTCAGGTAGAGCTTTTTCTACCTCTTGGATTCTTTCTTTTACTGCTTCAATTACCTGATTGGAGTTGGCCCCTTTAAGCATTAAAGTGATACCGCCCACCGCTTCGCCTTTGCCATTTCGGGTCATCGTGCCGAAGCGTGGTAGATGACCTTCTCTAACTTGGGCTACATCTCTTATCAATATTGGGAGTCCATTGCGTAAAGCAAGCGGTACCTGCTCAATCTCAACTTTGCTTTGCAACAAGCCTTGGGCTCGGATATAATATGCTTGCTGATTTTGGGTGATATAGCTACCCCCGGTATTGGCATTGTTGGCTTCGAGAGCTGTATAAACTTCATTGAGGGTAAGGTCTAAGGCGCGTAAGCGCAAGGGGTCGACACTAACTTCATACTGTTTGACAAAGCCACCAAAGCTACTGGTCTCAACTATCCCCTCGATACCCGCCAAATAACGCTTCACGATCCAATCATGGATTGTTCTTAACTCCGTAGCGTCAAACTCTTCCTCAAAGCCAGCTTGAGGCTCCAATACATATTGATAAATTTCCCCTAAGCCAGTAGTGATGGGCATCATCTCAGGTGTGCCAAAACCTGAGGGAATATCGCTCTTTACTTTTTCAATTTGCTCATTTACCAATTGACGGGCATCAAGCGTAGGCATATCATCCTCAAATACCACCGTTACCACCGATAAGCCGTACTTAGAGACAGAACGAACCTCGATTACGCCCGGGATATTGGCCATACTGATCTCAACCGGAAAACTAATGTATTGCTCCATCTCTTGGGGAGCTAGGGTCGGAGAGATCGTGATTACCTGAATTTGATTATTGGTAATATCGGGTACCGCATCAATCGGGAGCTGCGATAGGGCATAGAGCCCCCAGCCTATTAGCCCTAAAACCAATAGGCCAATTACCGCTTTTTGCTGTACTGAAAAACGTATAAGCGAGTCGATCATCCTCGCCCAATATACAGCGAGGACTAAGCAGAATAGACATTAAAGGCTTATTTGGAATTGGAATAAATCTAAGACGGAGTGGATTTTGGAGATTCTAATTGCCCTCAATATAATTTTTGAAGTTGTCTAAAATAGCCTGCCATCCTTGCTTTTGTAGGTCAATGGAGTTTTCATCTTCAACCTCAAAGGTTTCAACTATTTCGGTATTTCCCTCATTTGCCTGGAACAAAATTGAGACTTTTCTACCATCATCCAGAACGTACTCTATCAATTCGTTTGTCTTTAGCTTAGTGAAAGTGGCCGTATAATCAAACGCCATACTTCCATCTTTTGCGGCCATGCGATATTTGAGCTTACCTCCTACGATTAAGTTGTGTTCAGCAGAAGGGCAACACCAGTCGGGAGAGGCAAAGTTCCAATTCACGATATGCTCAGGAGTTGTCCAATACTCCCACACTAGACTGACGTTTTCATTGATTGTGCTTTGTACTGTCACCAATTTCATTTCTATTTTTTTAAGGTAATTATTAGCTCATCTAAACCTTCAAAAGTCTTTAGGAGCCCTTCTTTCATGCCCATTTGTATGACTTGTGCTAAATGCTCTTCGGAGGCATATTGAGTTGTTACCATAACCTGGGTTGAATCAC
>CAZHOC010000631.1:0-4281 GCA_964534295.1 uncultured Bacteroidia bacterium
GCAGAAAATCCGCGCCGAGAACCACAAGCGCCCAAAAAAATAAAAAAGAAAAATTCCGCGCCGCGCGCTCAATTCGCGCATTATGTGGTAGGAGAGGGAGCCGGACGCGCTTTTAGTAAGCTATACTATCAAGGCCAAATAGTTTTAGCCTATGCGGTGATGATCATGCAGGGATATGTAAAAAAGATCGCCGATCGCCAAGGCATGATCTTAGTCGAATCGGAGATCGATCGCGGGATCGAGAAGTGTATAGATATTGTCTGGAATATGCCCGAAGATCAGCGATCAGATCGGGTTGATCTGCTATTGCATATCGTCGATCACATGGGGAATTGGCTAGAATATCGGCTAAATCAGGGTGATAAGGCCTATATCCCGATTCCCTCCGTTTGGTTCGATCGCCAGGCGAGATCCAATATCTGGAAAGCGTATCATCAATATTATCTCAAATATCGCAAACAAGGTCAAGCGTTCCGCGCAGCCGACCTACTCAGAAAAGAGGACAAATCATATGATCCAACTGAGGATAAACAAAAGGCCTCTAAAAGCCTCCTACACGAATACGCTTTCCTCCTGAAGCGATTCCAGATGCACCGGCATCCCAAAGATACCCGTATCAGATCAGCTGGTATTGATCGGGCGGCGGCTCTGCTTGAAAAGATGTTGCACGATAGAAATGCCCCAATCAAAGATTTGATCGATGTAGTCGCCTGGTATATCACCAGTGATAAGGCAAAGTTCTGGCGACAAGAGGTAGGTGTCAACGGCCTACGATCATATAGCGGATTCGTCAAGAATTTCGACAAGATGTTTGAGCAAATGACAACTGAAAAGCAACGATTGGCCGAATCTCAAAAGGCCAAACACTTCCAAAAGCGACTGCATGAGTACAGAATCCAAAAAGGGTGGTAAAGGCCCACCATCTGGCCCCCATTTTTGCCTATGGGTGCTGTGGAAGAAGGAATTTAGGCAAAGGGAAAAAGGCACTTCAACCTCCTACAATGAGTTCTCCAACCATCGCCAGCGAATGGTACAGCTTAAGCATACCAAAAAGAGCTTTGAGAGCTATAAGAACAACGGTCGGACTCTTCAAGTGAAGATATACGAGCAACCAGGTAATAAAACGATTGAAAGTTGGAGAGAACCCTTCAAAAACAAAGAAAATGGCAATCAAAGTCGCATGGACAAATGACAGCATGGAGGTATTGCTTCAGGCCTTGAATGGAATGGATAAGATACAGTTCCATGATCCTGATAAGCGCAAAATGTTCCTAAGTATCCGCGATGAAATAGAGCCTCGTATCAATGCCAATAAACGGAAAGAGGTTTATCGCCCAAGGCTTAGAGTTCACCAGGCACAAATAATTGTGTATGCCTTGACTCATGTCCCGCTAAGTCATCCAGATAATCCCATTTATCCGAATAGCCTTAGCCGTCAAATGATACAGGATATTCAACCAAGGCTTTAGTCATGCTTAGGAAGTGTATTCGACCTGGTTGCCGCAAAACGGCCATGAAGCATAGACGAATATGCTCACGGTGCGAAAAGCGAGAATACAGAGAGCGCCATCCTTGGAAAGCTGCATATCAGATGCACAAGGATAACGCCAAACGAAGGCTCAAGTATTTACCAATCGATCAGCGCTTCAAACTCTCCTTTAATGAGTTCATGGAGATATGGGAAAAGGAGCCAGAGAAGATGGCAGAAAAAGAGCGCTGCATGAGAGGTTATAGCGAAATAAAATGCTCCTGGGAGATTGACAGGATCAATAACCGGATAGGCTATGAAGCGGGAAACTGTCGCTTAGTCACGAAGTCTGTCAACGTCAAATCTTACCACGCTTTTATGAGAGGTGAAGGAGATTTCCAGATTTCTGTCACAAAGATCACCCCAGAGGACATACAAGAATTAAGAAACGAAGTACCCTTTTAACTCAATAGAAATGCACAAAAAAACAAAGATCATCCTAGCAACTGCCGCCAGTATAGAACTGGTCATTTTCGCGGTCATGGTCCTGGTCATAACGCTCGATAAATACAGTATTGACGAATGGCTTTATGGCATGGGCGCTGTCGGACTTTCCGGCATTTTGTACGCTGCGCGAACTGAATTACAAATTTTAAAAACCCGTTAAAGCAATGTTATTGGATATTCTCACCGGAAGATATGGCATCGCAAGACGTAATATTTTGATATTACTAGTGCTCTGCGCTGGCTTGGGATTTTCCGTCATGGTTTCCGGTCTATATGCCTTTTGGAAAGCCGATCTGAACGCATCGTTTGTGATTATATCAGCTTGGGCGAATGTGATTTTCTTTTCCTCACAAATTGCCTTCTTCATCCACCAGGCCATCATAAGAAAAAGGCGAAATGGCCAATATATGCCACCGCCAATCGAGTCTGATGAAGTCCCCAAATGGGAAGATTATAAAAATGCTTCAGCAGGACCAAAAGACTTTCATAATGGTCATGGTCATTGGGACTCAGAAGAAGCACCGATCGCATTGGACAAAATTCTTGCTCAATTGGACTACTGGACTTACGACCGGCTTTATGAGCAAAAACGTAAGTACGAAAAGGTTGGAAATGCGAGAGTCAGTAAAATGATGCTCAATTTATTCAAACCTTGGACTGGACATAGAAAGTGGAAAACTCATCAATCCTATTTGCGCCATGTACGGCTAATGGATTTGCCTAAATGGAAGCCGCCAAGCCCCTCCCCTACCGATAAGAAAAACGCGAAAAACGCGGTACCTCATTAGAGGTATAGGTATAGAGGTATAATTTTTCAACAAAAACTAAACGATTTATTCTCATGCAAAATACAGCATCCCCCAGCCGTTTAATGGCGGCATTAAAGAACCCCATTACTTACTTGATCGGCATGATATTTATCATGGCGTGGACCGGCGTCCATTCATTCAAGATGTATCAGTTTAGTCGCCCTGATGCTTCGCCGATCGAACTCGGATTTGTCATATTTGGCATTGTCGCGATTGAATTCTTAGTGCTAATATTCACCATCAATGATAACAAAGAAGCTGCGATGGCCTATGCCTTTGCTACCTTCATCATTACGCTATTTGTTCACTGGATGGAAGTCGGATTGCCTGATAAAGTCATTATCGTTGACGGCTTTTCCAAGACACTGGAAGGGCGACCATTTGAAGGATCTAACTGGCTTTATTTTCTACCTGGTCTTATTTACGCACTCCTATTTTCATTCGGTCAATACTACATGGCAGATAGATTCTATCAATATGAGTTGGAACTCGAAGAAGCTAGACGCTTTCCGGTTAATAATGTTGCGGAATCCGGTCCAGAATTACCGGAAAGCATAGTTGAGATATTGGAAAGAGAGCTTTCCAGAATGGATAACGAGCGGAAAGCGGAACAAGAAGTATTATTCCGCCTAGATTCCAAAAATAAGGAACTGGAAAAAGAGCTTTTGGAGTGGAAGGAAAGCAGTGTTCCAATGGAAAAAGTGACTCAACTAGCCCAAGTAACAGAATTAGCTTTTGATGAGATAATTTCCGAGAAAAATCTACTAGAAAACAAGAGCGACAGCTTGGCTAAGAATTACCGGAACTGGAAAAAGAGAGTCGAAACGGGACATCTAAGAGGACGAGAACTAGCATTCGCTAAATATAAGATGGAGTTATATAGTAGGTCGCATACGATTGCCAAGGAACAAGAAAAAGAAGCAGCATGATAGTCGTGATTTATTTCCTCGCTGTATTAGCCTTTGTACTAACCCTTGTTACAGGGATAGTAATTGGCCTCCTGGTCGATCAGGCATTCATGCACCAATACCTAAAGGACTCTGAAGACGATTACGACTTTCTAAATGTAACCATAGAGGATACCGAGAAAGCCAACGAAAAATTTATGAAAAGTGATTTCACCTACAAAGAATTTCAAGATGGCCCTCATTGTCAAAATAACTAAAGGCGAAATCCCTCATACTTGGCAAACTAGCTTCACTTATGCCGGTGAAACTAAAAAGCTATCGGGTAGGATTTTCCCTCGCCCAAAAGGTAATCCCAAAACGATAACTGAGTATATCAATTTTCGGGTTCACCAAAAACGGCTAAAGCTCCCCTTTAGCGCCATGATTCCCGATCAATACCTAAAAACCCTGATTCAGATCCCATAGCGCCATTTATGGCGTTTGCCGCAGACTCTATATCTCTGCAGTAGCGCCAATTATGGTGATGTCAGCTGGCACCGGTACCTAGCACCAATTTTGGCGACAATCGATCGTAGAGGATCCTGACGCC
>CAZHOC010000632.1:0-4280 GCA_964534295.1 uncultured Bacteroidia bacterium
ACTGTTGCAGTTTGGATATGTCTGAGCGAGCAATGGCAATTACATCATGATGATAGGCCGCATTGGCGGTGGAATCCCAAACTATGCTTCCATTATTGCGGTAGAAATTACCGCTTTTAGTGAATCCATACTTGATAGCGAGATATGATTCTACTTGCTGTCGTTCTAGGTCATTTAACCTGCGGTTGAACGCTAATACCTCGGCAATAGAGCCTTGAATTTTTTCTCCACCGACATTGCTACCCGGCTGAGCTGGCAAATTGCCCCCAAGTGAAATCTGGCCCTCTATCTCTGTTAAGAAAGTAAGGTTACGGTTGTCAATTTCTTGCCCATTGACATAAAACAGGCCGTTACCACCCCCAAGGACGTTACTCAAAAGATCCCAGTCTCCCACATCATCTAAGCCAATAGCAGATCCATTGCCTTTGGCGATGTAAGCATAATCATCATTGGCGCCTCGCTTTGCGAGTAGATAATGATTGACATAGTCAATATTGAGGATCCTTGCCCAATTGTCTGAATTGGGATCGATATTGCCTACCACAAAGACACTCAATGAGTCGTTGAGCTGAAGTGAATCAGTCCCTAGTCTTTGATAATCAAATTTTAAGGTTGGGTTGTAATTGAGCGTGCTAGCGGCATCAGATTGATAAGTTGGCAAATCGCCTCCCACATCCAAGGCATCGTGATCATCTCCTCCTACATCTGCCCACTGACTCACGGCACTGCCATCACTCTGCCCGGCCAAAATATCGGGTTGTAACCACATCAATAGGTCCTGGGTAATCCCAGCAGGGCCTTGCGTTCGGCTAATGCCGAAAGTAAAATAATCACCATCCGCAAATGTCAGCCAAGCCTCCAAATACAAGCCATCCTGCAAAGTGAGCGGAATCGAGCGAGTACTTGCGGCTGTAAAATTAGAGGTGGAACTAACGATCAGGCGCTCCGTTCCCGCAGGGAGATCAGCTGCATTGGCAATTAGTTTTACTAAGCCCGGATTTCCAGTTTGGGCAACTCTCCAAACTCGTTGGATTGCAATATCTGACTGACCGTTTGCATCTCTGTTAAAGCTCGTTGTTGACTGATTGTTATCGCCCCAAAAAAGATACTCACCATCGTTGAGGTCTTGGGCTTTGCGTATGCGCACGATGCTACCCGTGCTACTACTCATTGAATTACGCTGTTGAACACATTGCAGACTATCGTCTTTTCCAATGCCAGCGATACGATTTCCATAGCTCCCATGGTTAAATTTGGTATGCTGGGCCTCAGGAATAGCGACTCCATATTTTAGGTTGAGGTAGGTTTCTACCTCATTGCGTTCAGTAGCAGAAAGGGCACGGTCATATATGATTATTTCCGCGATTTCCCCCTCCCACAAACGAGACAGCGCACGATCTTCTACGATTTGGTCGATTTCGGCATTGCCAGTAGTAACCACAGAAAGGAAGCTAAACTCACCAGTATGCGTCGTATTGGGATCCGTAAAAGCCACACCATTTAATCTCCAATCCCCATTAGTTACCACTGAGTTGGCATAAGTGCTACTAAAGATTCGGCCATTAGTGCCTCCGTGAAAATCAAAAGTGGAGCTATGTCCCAGGATAGGGACAAAACCTTGGGAAGAGGGATTATTCAGGCGATTAACGATAAAGACCGTTCTGATATCATTGATCGCAGTCATTGTAAGTAGGTCCTCGACTCCGTCGAACGCTAGAACCCCATTACTATTGAGGGAGTCCTGGTACCAGCGAGGCATTTTGTTCAACTCGCTTTGTTCGACCGTGATGCCTTGACCACTTTGGTCCAACCATGCCTTGACCCGGAAACTATCATCCTGAAATACAAAGCCGTCAGCATCCGCCTTAAGCCAAAGTGCTAGATTGGCGCTTACATTGCCTGGTGCTCGTGAGACGATATCATTAGCCTGTCCAGGACTGATCGCCCCACAACAAGCCTTCCAGTTATACCCATCATCATTATCGAGCAAGAGGCTTTTCAAGGCAGCTGAAGCCCCATCTCCATCAGCCTGTTCAGGCCAGGGGAAATTATTATTGTAGGTGAGTTTTTCAGCTGTTTCGCCATCAGGATAACGGATTCTAAGTTGTTCACCGTTATTATCAAGCGAACCACTCCCCCATTGATAGACGCTAAAGCCCTGTCCTGTCCAAAGCGTACTATCCTTAGCGATCACCACATAAGATTGTGGTGGCATCACAAAAGTCAAAGTATCACTAATACCATCATCGAAATAGTATCCATTTAGATCTAGATCATAAAGGGAAGGATTATAGAGTTCGACAAATTCGTATTGAGCACCATTGCTAGGGTTGTAATGGATTTCAGTTATGACAGGATCTTTGGAAGTAAAAACCGGGGTAAGTACCGTATTAACTGCGGTGTCTACCACAATTTCAGCATTGGTATTGCCTGTTTCTAACCACTCTACAAAGCGATACCCCTTAGCAGGCTTTGCTTTGACCTTGATAGGAATATTTTTGAAGTATAAGGCCGAATAGTTATCGGGTACTTCAAATTCGACGCTGTGAAGATGGACAGAGCCTCCGCTGTTGGCGTCAACTACAAAATTCAGTAGAAAGGAATCACTACTAACCCCAAAGTGATTGACCATCTGGTCCTTTATGATGTCGGGACGATAGGGTGCAAAATTTCGGTATTCCTGTACGTAATTGTTCCAATTGTTGAGAGAGCTGAGCCCTCCTTGGGGCTGCCAGCGTGCAATATGCTCTAAGATTTCTGGTTCGATACGATCTTGGACGGAGTCTACAATTTGATTGACCCTGGTCGGGGAAAAGACCACCGCAATCCAAGTGTTCATGCGTTGAATAAACTCGTCTGAAAACTCCTGATTGACCATCAAGTCGCCAAAGAAATCATCATCATTTTTGAACTGACTGATGATATCAGCATTACGCTTACTCCATTGAAAACCGCGATCCAAATCATTGATCAACCAGCGCCAGCGACCATCGGGAGTACGAGGACGCCAAAAACGACGATTGTGCCGCCAACTGGTGTTGCCCACATACATCTCCGCGATAGCAAAGTTGATGTAATCGTCCATGTCCATCTGCGTCTTGACGTAGTCATAATTCGCCTGCACCGATATATCATTGCCTTGGATATAATTCCTCAGAGCTAGATAATGCACCTCATCTCCTTCTAGTACATCGTTGATTCCATTGCTAGAACCTGGCAACTTTTTGATGAGATCAATGTTGTCTGGATCTTCTCCATAGACAAAGCGGAGATAATCCTGATTGTATTTTTCTCTTAGATTATTGATTCCGAAATAATCACCATTGATATACAAGACCGTTGGCTGATAATGCTGAATCCCAATATTGAGATAAGGAGCCATCATTTCTTGTAACCAAGCATCGGCAAACATGGTACGACTCCAATCATCTGAGGAACTTCTCAGTATCCAAGATTTGAACTCATTTGTCTCACTATTACCAAAGAATTCATAGTCCACTGTCTCCCCTGCCCTAACATCAAAAGAGAGGGATTTTTGAGCATAAAAAATTGCCGTACGACCAAAGAGACGAGTATCCAGCAGCCGAGAAAACGCTAGTTGATGGTTTCCTGTCCAGTCAAAATATTCGTAATTGACTTCTCTTTCCCAGTCCTTGCGCGCCCCTATCTGGCCATTGTCATAAATGTAAATTCCGTTTGTAGCCCCGAAAAAAGAGTCTGGATCAGCGATCACAGAAACCACTGGCAGTGAATCATTTAGTCCAAAGAACCAAGTCCCACTATTATGCTTACTCGGGGTCCAACCGCTCTTAAAAGCTCTTGCTCGCAGGGTGGTAGTGGTGTCCAGAGAAAGTGGTCCCGTATATAGTGTAGAAGCAGTGGTCGGAACTTTTCCATCAACTGTGTAGTAAATATCAGCGCCCACAGTACTGCATGAGATTTGTACGCTTTGAGTAGCTGAGTACATCCCTGGAGCAAGCGAAAACTGTGGAAAAGCGACTAATGGTCCAGCAGTGTTATTACTAGCTCTTGGCGTATTGGGAGAAAGTTGTTGCCAGGTACCGGCTCCATCTAGCGTTCGGCCGAAGGCCACATCCGTAGTCTGAGGCCCAAAAGTAACAGAGTCTAAGAAAGTAGTATCATTATTGATGATCTGCACTAGGGCGAGTTCATCTCCCAATTGGTTTAATTTAATATTGTTGGCGTGCAAACCTCCCTGGCCCGGATCATCATCTAACCAAATCAATGCGACGCCACCGGCAGGGATAACTTCAGGAGCA
>CAZHOC010000633.1:0-4275 GCA_964534295.1 uncultured Bacteroidia bacterium
CCCCATTGACGGAGAATTTATAAGGCGGCGTTCCGCCAGCGGCTCCTAAAGAAAAACTACCCGTATTTGTCCCAAAGCAATTGACATTAGCGGAATTAGTAACTATTCCTGTCAAAGCAGGCGGCTCAGTCAGCGTTACACTAGCACTTGCATCACAACCTGCCGCATCACTTAGGTTGACGGTATAGGTTCCGACCGGAAGATTACTAATGGAGGCTGTTGTTTCCCCACCTGGTGCCCAGAGATATTGCGGATTACCATTGCCACCGTTGACAATAGCCGTAACCACACCATCAGCGCCTCCATTACAATTGACATCTTGTGCGCTCAGAGAAACGTTGAAAGGATCAAAGACCGTAACGGTCGTCGTTTCCGTATCTGAACCACATTGATTTGTGGCGGTCAGCGTATAAACTTGGGTATTGTTAGGAGATACGTTTGGACTAAACAAATTAGGGTTACTTATGCCTATCACTGGCGACCAAGAGTAAGTAGCCCCTTGCAGGTTATTCCCTACGGGGAACAATTGTACCGAGTCATTTTGACAAATAGAATCCGCCGGGATATTGGTCAAATCTGGTAAGGGAATCACTTCCACTACGACATCCGCTGAGAAGGCACAGTTAATGGTCGATGCCGTAACTGTATAGGTTGTTGTATTTGCAGGTGAAGCCATTGGATTTCCCACAGCGGCATTACTCAAACCCAAGGGGGGATCCCAAGTGTAGGTAAAGGGGTTGTTGGCCCCAAACTGCTGGAAAGTCGCCGTCAGTGCAGCAGAATCTCCCTCGCAAATTTGTACCGTATCCGATACTCCAACTATACCCGAAGGTAAAATATTGACCTCCTCTATGGCAGGACAAACGCCCCCCGAGTAGGTTACATAATAGGTCGCCGTCGCCGAAGGCGGAACGGTCACGATTGGATTCGCAATATTCGGATTATTGAGCCCAGTAGCAGGAGACCATTGATAAACGCCAGTCCCCGTATTAGGGATGTTGGTTTGTAGTGGCAGCGTGTTCGTAGTCGAAGGACAGATATAAACGTTTTGCGGAGGATATATCTCACCCGCCCCCACTATAATATTGAAGCCTACCACCTGACTCGCAATCAACGGACAGCCGTCATCATACAATAAGAAAGAAATGAAGTAAGTACCCGTATCGTTGACGGTTGTAGGCCAGCTGATGCTCGCGGTATTTGGATTACCAAAGGTTTGCGTAAAGCTTGCTCCGGCTAGCGCCTGTAGCACATCACTATCAAAAGTGAGGTTATTGCCAGCATCTGGGTCGGTAGCGACCAGATCAAAACTCAAAGTATTGCCGGCACAAACAGAAAAGGTATTTCCATTGAGGGTACCTCCCGTAATATTAGTAGGAGGATCAAGTTCAGGAGCTTGATTAGAACAGTTGATCACAACCAACTGTATATCTCTAAGCACAGTCCCGATCAACACCCCATTGCGGTATTCTTTTACCAATACCGTCACGACTGCCTGCTGTAAGCCACTAGGCGTAAAGTCCATCTGACCACTCAATTGGTCAAAGTTAAAGGCATTAGCTGGCGCAGTAGTCAGCGGATAACCAGGAGAGAAATTCCCACTAAAGTTGATATCGTTGGGTGGATTATTACTCGATTTATTCCGTGGTGGGATCAGCATAAAGGCCAAGGAATCCCCATCTGGATCGATTGCCCCATTGTTGTACAAGAAGGGGGAACCATCGCAAAGAAATGGTACGGGCTTATTGGTAAAGATTGGTGAACTATTACAAGTAACCGCCACATTGTTAAGCGTAGCCTCGATATAGATTCTTTGGCCGTTAGGGTTGACCAGATTGGTAATGGCTCCATTTCGACAGCAACGCACATAATAAAAAGTCCAGTCTGTACATTGCTGGGGAAGCGTTACCGTAGCGGTAAAGATATATTCTTCTACACCCGGTACTGGTCCGCCATTACAGGCACTATTGGCTTGCTGTGCGGGACAGATAGGGGTAATCTCTTGAAAGGATTGAAAAGTCAGATTGACATTGCTCTCTTGTATACCACAAGAGTTGGAAAACATCACAATCCGCTGATTGCTAGTCGAAAGCGGAATGCCTCGACAATCCCGATAAAGGGTCAGCGTAAATTGATAAGTATTTCCACCCAAACATTGGTAGGTCAAATCTCCTCCCATCAGGTGAGTAGCTTGAACCGATTGGAGGTTGAGTAGGAAAAGTCCTACTCCAAGCAAAAAGAACAGTCTTTTGCGCAACAGGAAAGTAAAGACAGAAGACATAATAACAGGTTAATGAGGCTAAGCTTATTGAGTTTTGAGGAGTTTTCCTTGAATTTTCAGCTCCCCGGACTGAACTTGGAAGAAGTATATACCTGGTGGAATGTTGGGCAGTGTAACGCTTAATTCTTCGCCGGGCTGGGTCCATTCGCGATGTAAAAAGACCATGTGCCGACTATCAAATAATTGCAAGGTCAACGACTCGCTCCATTCAAATTCTGGATCGATCGTCAAGCGTTCTTGCAAGGGATTCGGATAAGCTGTGACCAGTTTACTCAGATCATATCTTATCGCGATGGTATCTGATGCAAGGGTATAACCGTTGCTATGATGCATCAAGATGGTGTAAAAGTGGCTACCGACCTCGATATCTTCATGCTTATAGAGATATTCACTTGCGTCAAATAGTACGGTATCTATCCCATTAGCTGGTAAAATCGCTACTGAGCTAAAGGTCTGGCCATCAATTGAGTGCATGATTTCAAAGCTTTCTGCTAATAGCTCCTTACTCGTTTCCCATTTGAGTTGATTGACAGTACCTGCTTGGCGACCACTAAAGTTGGCAAACGGCTGAGGATATCTTGCCCCAAAGCCATAACCCATCGCATCACTTCCTAGCCCCATAAAGGATAAGTGGGAAAGATTGATACTCGCACTGTAATAATCGCCCTGGGCTTGCAGGCTCCATCCATTAGTCTCATCTACCGCTTGGGGGAGATATTCCGTATAGGCGAGAGAATCGATCGCTAATTGGCCATTTTGTGGGCTAGCATCAAGACCAGCTGGCGTAGTATATGCAACTAATAAAGCCGGATCTAGAGTTGGCAGTCCCATGTTTTTAGCCATCCCTTCGGGCAACGCTTGGTCGAAGTAAAAGCGTACGTCAAAATCTGCACTATCGAAGTTTAGCTCTTGCAATAGCTCGACATAACGACCCGCTGCGTGGAATCCACTGGTATTTTCCACGTATGGCGCTTCAATTTTATATGAAGCAGAATCAGTAATTACTAATTGCAAATCTTGAGGCAGCGTTGTCAAAACAGCACCTTGGGGCACCATAACAGAAAATAGCAACTGATCCTTTTCAGATACAGGAATCATATCAGCGGCTTTCACAAAATGTGTCCAACCATCGCTATCCTGACATAGATAGCTAGCTTGATAAGTACCTGCTACTTGGGGAATTTCTAGGCCTTCTGGGCAGCTTCGCTGTCCTTCCCAACAGATATTATCCATATAAGCCGGCATCACATATTGATCGCTAAAGCCAAAGGCAAAAATCAATTGACGCTTGCTCTGTAGGTAGGGACTAAGGTCTACCTCCTGATTTTGCCAATCCTGACAGTCTTCCGGCCACCAATTGATATCCGGACTAGCATTAGGATTGAAAGAGGTATTGAGGGTCATATCGGCCGCCTGCCAAACGGTATCTATCCCTGCATTACAATCATCCAAAGGTATCGCTAGGATCATCGCCTGAAGACTTCCTAAACTGTCAACATAACGGTGGGCCCAATCAAAGCTCAGCTTCTGCATAGGGGCCAGACTTGGATCAACTACCGGACCGGGCATAATCACCCAATGTGTTTGATCTTTATTCGAAAAACCATTTTTGGCAATGCGCAATGCCTTGGTCTCAGTCTGGGCGCAGCTTGTTAGATCGACGACTTGAGTCTCGATAGGAGCGTTCAGCGAAGCTGGCTTCCAACGAGGAGGTAAGCTGCCGTTTTCTAAGTTCATGCATTTACTTTCGTCCTCCGGAGGAACGCTTCCATCCACAACCCAGAAGGTATAAATACCACTTTGATGAGTTTGCGGATCTGGGCTAAGCCCATTGATAGTAAGCCAATTGCTCACAATCGTATATGTACCCGCTGCTAAATTCTGAGTGGTTAGGTCGATTGTCAGTAGGTCTCCTGCACTAAGGCTCCCCTGCCAATTGATATCTTCTACTTGACCGTTTAGCTCTACTTGCATCCAGAACTCACTGACCTCTA
>CAZHOC010000634.1:0-4267 GCA_964534295.1 uncultured Bacteroidia bacterium
CTTGTTGAGAATCCGCCCTTCATCTTCATCCAATTTGGTCGCTTCTTTATCCGCGGGAACGCCGAGCACTTCGGTTTCATTTTCATGATAGCCGGGAGGGACCAAACCACTAAAGGTGGGAGGAAAATGGCAGGTACCACAATTGGCTTTGCCCATAAACAAATTGAAGCCATTGATAGCCAAGGGATCAAGCTCCGTACTTTCCTGTCGGATATACTGATCAAAAGGAGAATTAAAGCTAGTCAGCGTACGTACATAAGCGGTCATGGCCGATACAATGGTATGCCGACTAAGCAGTTGCTTGTCATTTAGGCCAGGATACGCTTCGCGGAACAAAGCCATATATTCGCTGCTCTCCTGCAGACGGACGATGAGTTCGGCGAAGTCGCTTTGAAACTCGCGCTCATTGTGAAAAACATCTCTCAATTGATTTTCAAGCTTATCAGCCCTAAGATCGTAGAAGTGTCTTTGCGCATAGACCGAATTGAGTAGCGTCGGCGCATTGCGCGGCACGAAGGATTGTCCACTATTGTCAAGACTACGCGCCAATCCATCGGTAAAGGCAAGATTGGGCTGATGGCAAGAAGCGCACGACATCTTAGCATCAGCAGACATGGCTGGTTCATAAAACAAGAACTTGCCTAATTGTTTTTGGGCCTCGCTTTCCAAGGGGCGGGACTGGTAGGTGAAGTAATAGGAATTGAGAAAATCAGGCCCGAAGGGACTGCGAGCGGTATAATTGACCGCTTGCTCACGACAATTCATTGTGGGTTTCCATCCCCATCTTTACTTGAAAATCACGAATGCTGCCATAGAGGGGATTCAGCGTCTCGCGTATCAAAGCCATCCGATCTAGCTCCTCAAAGCTTGTCTCTAAGCGCTTTTGAGCGGCTGCAAATAGTGCCAAGCTTTCTTGGTAAGCGTTCTGCGCAGCAGGTCTCACAAAAGGTTCAAACTGCTTAAAATCAGCCTCCATACCCGCCAACGAGGCTTTGGCTTCTGGTAAGGCGTTGAGCATACCCGGTGTATCAAAACCCGTAATGCCCAAGGCTAAAATTCGCACTACTTGAAAACTCATAGCCTCAAGAATCGATCGGTCATTGAGATAGCGTTGGGATTCAAAATCTTGCAGATCGGTCAGTCGGTTGTGGAGGCTTTCTACTTTGTATTGTATCGCCCAATGATCGAGTTCATCCTCTGCGAGCATTTCATCCAATACTTGTAGGCCTTCCGGCTCTAAGACTTTTATTTCTCGGCCGATTTGGCGGACAACCGGTAGCGGAGCACCATTGAAAAAGTCCTTGGCAGCATCTTCGTCATAAAAAGTGAGGAGATATTCGAGCTTTTTGTAAGCTAAGCGGGTATCAAGATGGGCCTGGCGGAGTGCCTTCTCCCTAGCATTATGGTCGCTTGCGAGCTGTTTGTAGTTCTCAACGGCTTCTGCGAAGAACGCCCAGTTGCTTGCGTAGGTTTGCTGAATTTGCGCAACCGCCTTTTCGGTTGAGCGTTCCCCGATGGAGGGGATAAACCCCAATAGAAGAGCAAAAGCAAGTGAGAAATACTGCTTGGACATGAAGGATTAACTTAAGGTGCAGTATAAAATTAGGGCTAGCGACAGCAAAAAGAAAGGCAAAGAGGAGGTTGATCTAAGCAAGAAAATGAGGAGAAAATTCTCAAATCACTTCCAGTCAGAACGTAAATGCTTAATAGCAAGAATTCTGATTTGAGGCTCTTCTACTTTATATAGTATTACGATTGGAGGATGCTTTACGAAAGCTCGACGTATTCCTTCTTCTTTCGTATTTACAAACTGCCATGCAAGGGGTTTGGCTTCTATCTCCAACAAGCAATCTCCAAGCGCATCGATCAA
Source organism: uncultured Bacteroidia bacterium (assembly GCA_964534295.1). Classification (GTDB taxonomy): domain Bacteria; phylum Bacteroidota; class Bacteroidia; order J057; family J057; genus JBCAWW01. Next base: position 1,871 of record CAZHOC010000634.1, read on the forward strand.
CTTTTCTCCGCTACCTTGCTCACTGAAGAAGTCGATCAAAGTTAAGATATCTTCTTTAGCCTCTTCAAGGATTACCAATTGGAATGCTCTATTTGCCATTTAGCCCAGATTTTACCTGATCCCAAGTATAGGCTTTTGACTTTCCACTCAAATATTTGGCATCACGCTCTTTTGCTTCAGTTATCCATTCCTCCGGCACTCTTTGTTCGGTTACTGATGGATCGATAGATGATGCAATGAAAGTGATTAACTCCAGTCGTTCCTTGACTGAAAGACCTAATATGTATTGCTGTAATTCACTCACAACTAAATATACGTATTTGAAGGCAAAAAGTATCAATTAGCCTCTCAACAAGCCAAGCATTATTGGGAAGGTGTAGCTTGCAGGCCACACCTTCCTATTAAATATGATACTCGATTTCATGCGCCTCGGTAGGCGTTGGAATCTCTAGTTTGCGAATCAAGCGATGGATCACTGATTGAGGCACAGGGTGAGGACGATGCTGGTTTTGCTTCAGCAGCTGCCTATATGGCACCTCGATGTAGATGATCTTAACCTTCGCGCTATAATCGGTGAATAATGATATCCAGCGCGATCGCATATCCTTGGTGATATTGGTCGCATTGAACACAAAGGATTGCCGCTTACGCATCCAAACCTTGGCCTGTTCCTTACCCATTTGGATCACCCGACCATTGCCCTTTTTGTCAGTAGGGTCAATTTTGTGAGCACGACGAATATCATCCAGAGACAAAATCGGCAACTCAAAATGACGCTTGATATAGGTATCCTTACCACTTCCCGGCAGGGCACACATCACATGAACTGTGAATTTGCGATCGTCAAAGGGCTCGTAATCGGGACTCATTTCCTCTCGGTTGAGGTACAAAAAGCGTCCATAATCGGAAGCAAAATGACGTGCTTGTCCAAAGCAATGATTCGCTCGGCACAAATCCTCAAACATCTCTATCCGCAGCAACATCTCCTCCTGATCATTGGAGATGCGTCCTAGTACGTCTGCCTTTGCCAAAAGCGCCAAATGAGCGGTATCAACCGAAAGGCTAGCACGGATCACTTCCTTAGCCGGATGGCGCTTATCAATCGCCCAAAGCGGTAGACCATGTAGTCGCACCAGCTTACAGATTTGCTCCCGCAGCGCAAAAGGCGTAGGAATGTCTTGATAGAGGATCTGGCGGGCTGTGTACTCGCCTTTTTGGGCATGGCGCGGGGAGACAATGCGTTCGACGCCCTCGATCAGCTCACGACTGGTACAAGAACGCTTCTCGACATCATGCAAAAGAGCCGCAGTGAAAAGAATATACTGCGATTGTTGGTCTAAATCCTGAAAAGCAGGCAAGGCAAGCAATTCTTTCACAACCATCTTAGTATGCGTCAAGACATCCCCTTCGGCATGCCAAATCGGGTCCTGTGGCACCTCACGCATCTCTCTGAGCCAACTGAAGTTTGCTTCTAGTTGCTCCCAATCGGGCACTTGCCCCGGCTCATAATATGGAAATTGCCAACTCATGATGCAGAGAGATAAGAATATGCGTGCCAATGATACTTCTCATAATCGATCAAAGTCGCCGGACGCCAAGTCTTGGTCCAGTGCTGATCGGTCTTTACATGAGAAGCGCGTACCAATTTGAAAAGACTATCAAATTCATTGCTCGCCACTGGCAGTTTGCCATCATTGGTCATAAAACTAGCGGCATTACGCACGACAAAGCCTTCGGAGCAGCTTTTACCCGTTTGCGGATCATAGCCACCCAATAGGCCAGCAGTTTCTACACTTTCTTCCCAACTACAGCTGAGATTGGCTTTAAACCAGGCTGTTAGGGCGTCATTTTCGTTTTGGGCCTCTTCGAGGAACGCTTGTAATGGGTAAAGGATTGGGCGTTCTGGGACAGTAGGAAAATCTAAGAGGGCAGCGTAAAACTTTACTTCCTCCCAAGATAGCCAGCGTTGTCCCTCTCTGACGGCAAATACGTAGAAATAAGACTCCAAATCGCGGTAAGCGATAGAGTGAATACCGTACATATTCTCGCCAAAGATCTCGAGCTCTTTGAGGTCATTTTTGATCAGTTGCCAACGCTCCCGCATGGGTTTGTCCCAAGGATGCACCGTAGGACTAGTATGCGAGCGAGCGAAGACTCCTTTTTTGCTAAAGCAATTATTTTGTCCGTCGAGCTTCTCCGTCAGGACCAGCGATTCCATATCGGCAAATGCTTGGACATATCCGTCCGGCATAAATCGATCATCGGAAGTGGTCCCCAAGCTGATATGCGCGTGGAGGCTACGAGAATATTTTCTAGAGAGATTCACTTTTCTAATATTGTAATTTAACAAACACGAGCGAGCGTACTTTGAGGGGATCAAAGGCTCGTTTGAAAAAG
>CAZHOC010000635.1:0-2612 GCA_964534295.1 uncultured Bacteroidia bacterium
ATATCTCTATCGCAGTTTGCCAGGCAAAAATCCTCGAAGCTAAGGAATAATCTGCCGCTATCTGAGAACCTGGCTGATACTGTTGAATGTCCCAAATGGTAACGTCAACGCGGGTTTTGAAGGAAGGGATAAAGCGATAACTTAGTAGGGGCGTTATTGTCATAATCGCCAATAGGAGGGCAATAGGCCATATTTTTCGATTTTTTAAGCTATACCAAACACCTACACTTAAGAGGCCCACATAAAAAGTAAGCAGACCTGTCCGAGAGGTGAGGATATGCAAAAAGACAATATTGGCTAGGGTGAAAAATGCCAGAATCCAGCGTTCTCCGGAGGAGAAAATAGGCACAAATCTCCGCCACAAATAAAGCCCCAACACCACACTGATGGCCAATAATAGGCCAAAATAAATATGGCTCATCTTACCGATTATATCGATGTTGGCATTCTTACTTATGGCCTCATTTACCTGCTCAAAATCAGCAAAATATATCCCTAGAGAGATGATTGCCACTATGCTCTGACTGATGATAAAAGCATACCAAATCAGGCGATACTGTTTTTTTGAAAAATTTAGCATTCCGCCCAAAGCCAAAGGGATAAAACAAAAAGGAAGCTTTCCTTTCACGTCCCTAGCCCACTGTCCTGTGTTCTCAGTGATAAAAAAACTTCCCAAAGTGAGAAGAAGTACAGCCGTTAATACCCACGCATAGCGGTTCTCAGCGAATGCTTTGAGGCTTTTGGCTTCCCAAAGCTGCCATAGTGCACCAGCTCCAATTACCCCCATGGAGATGGATTGTAAGGCTTTGGAGCTGCTTAAAGTTGCCAGGCAAAGTAAGCATCCAAACCAGGTGAGGTTACGAGAATTGAGCCAGTTGGGTAAGGTCATATTATTTCAAGACCAAGATAGCATCAAGGATAGTTTTGTTGTCTTCTAGCTCCCAAAAGTTGGCCGTTAAATCCAACTTTTTGGGTTTCATGCCCCGTAGTTCTACTTCTTGGGCAGCGTATACCACTTTGATGGGCCGAGCAAATTCATAGTGGATATTGTAGTCCATTTTTTTCATCACTTGTTCGGCTAGCGGGGCCAAACGCTCATCTTCTGTGAGTTTGTCACGCATGACAAATTTGTTCATCAGATGATTGCTCTTGAACTGCTGTCCGTGATATTCGATAAAGGGATGGAAAGTCTGATTTTGCTCATTGATAAGAATGATATTAAGCGCTTTGTTTAGTGCTACCGTATGCTCGAACTCATATGAAACCCCCCAGCGATATTGTTCTGGTTCATCCAAAAGCGTTACTTCATAAATACCATCGATCTGTTTGAGCTGCTTTACGACTTCAACAAATGATAAGTCATCCAAAGAGTTCGCCTCACTCTCGCGTTCAGCATATGAGAGCAAGGTCTCCATTTCACTAAAATCTATAGCGAAGCGCATCGTTCCTGAGCCGTCTTTGTTAAAATAGTAAGATTCGGTGATGGTGAGGCAAGAACTAAGGCTAAAGCAAAGAAGTAATAGTGGAAAAAATTTTCGCATGTCGGTAAAATGGGGATTTTTTCAATTTTTGACAATCCCTAATAAAGTCTCAAATATAGGTCTAACCATCTCCACCCTCTTGGGGTCCAATTGGCTTTCTGTTTCTACGGCTTCCTCCTTTACCCCCTGTTTCGCGATCTCACCCATCTGCCGACGCTCAGCATGACTAAAGCGGGCAAACGTTCTGCGCAGCAGGGGCAAATGAGTCTGAAATTGATTTTCCTCCATCTCGGCCAACCAGCGGTCGAGCAACAAGAATAGGGGAGGGTAGTGAATCAATAATAAACCACTGCCAGAAAGTAATCCTTCAATCCAACGGGCGGCTGTTTGGTGTTCGGTGCCAGGAGAAAGTGTCTGGGACATTTTGATTGCTACGGCCTCTGCATCCCATTTTTGATTATCAAACAAAATTCGGACCATGTAGCCGTCGATTCTGGGATGAATACGGCCTTGCCGAACGATAAAATCCAATTGGTTTTGCCACTGCAGCCATAATTTGTCCAATTCTTCCTGCTGTAAACTTGCCATGAGTGCAAAGGCTGCTTGGGCGGCTTGGACCTCCTCAAAACGCGCGTCGGCGAGATCATCATCTAGCTGACTACAGGCATCTTCTAGGCCAATACACAGCCGAGGCACCAGGCCCTTGAGCAAATTGAGAATATCATAGCCCTGGCTTTCTCGCACATCGCCATAGCGGTAGACATTGACCAAGGGAGGGATAAGCTGCAATAAAGGGGCCGTTTGATCAGAGAGGTTACTTTGCTGACTTAGCTTTTGGACTAAGATGGGAAAGACCTCATGCAAATCCGCCAAGAAAACTTTCTCCAACCAAGCAGCTAACTCTACGATCGAATTATCCTGACTAAGTCGGTGTAGCACTAAGCTTTGGCAAGCTTGATCGACGGTATTGCCCCATGTAGCAGCTTCTACGATTTGTAATTCCGTAAGAGGTTGCCAGGATAGCTCCCATATTTCACGAAAGGTACCTTCATGCTTGCTTACTTTTTGACTTTTGGCCCACTCGATGCCTAGTATCTGGAGTTGATGCAAAAAAATACTCTTGGCCCGGTC
>CAZHOC010000635.1:2646-4266 GCA_964534295.1 uncultured Bacteroidia bacterium
TCTAAGGTGATGGTTTTGGGCTCGGCCTGTACCTTTAGGCGAAAGCTTTTTTGCTTGATTTGAAGGTCCTTTTGTAAGGGGAAGGCAGGACTATTGGCCGGAATTTGCCCCATTTTATCACCCACGATCAGCTGCTGATGCACCCAATTGAGCCTGTCCTCACTTCCTTCGTCAAATACACTGATCAGACTCTCTTGTAGTTCTGCTAGACTGCTTTGACTCTGACCTCTTAGAATAGCGAGATTTTGGGCCAGATTGACTGCATCGATTACTTGAGCCGAGGAAGCGTTTAGCCCTTCTTCTCTCAACATGGCAGCGGCTTTACTAAGCCATCTTTCTGCTCGCTCTCGCTCCGGATATTGAAAAATCAATTCATACCAGGCAGGAGAAGCCACACCTGCCCCATAGCCACTGCTAAAAGCCAAACGCTCATAAGTCCAGGGAATCCAGCTGGCCTGCATTTTCTTGCGTTTCATCCCTTTGAGCACATTATTGTCGTGCTTAGCCGCTGGCAGTTTTTCCAGAACGGGAGCATGATAAGCACCACAAACCACTGCTATGCGTTCATAACCGGCTTTGATGGTCGCCCTTATATGTTTGCGCATCATCGCTTCCCGGCGCAAATTATTGATATCTACTTCATGCGTCTGATTGGCCATGCGTCTGGCCTCCCGCATGAGTTCCAAAACCGCTGCAAAGTGATCTTCCGCCTCTGGCATGTTTTCTACTACTTTGTCCCACCATTCTTCGCCCGAGGAGTATCCAGCGGCTTCTGCGATTAGGCTTAGGGGGTGAGGACCGCTGCGCGGAACGCTTGTCCCTGTTTCTGGCCAAGAATTGCCGATCGAGAGGTCGTTAAACTTTAGCGGAATATCCATGCGGTATGCATACTGCATGGCAATCCATTCAGGAGAAAAGGAAGCGAAGGGATAAAAACTTGCTTTTTGAGGGGATTTAGGATCATAGATCAACATGGCCACCGGAGCCTTTAAATCTGGCTCAGCGAGATAGGGGAGAAGCTGCTCCCCTTCGGGTGGGCCTTCTACAAGGATCATATCCGGTTCAAAAGCAGTCAATGCTGCCTCTAAACGCCGGGCGGAGCCTGGGCCATGATGTCGAATGCCAAATACTTTGTGCAAGTCTTTGTATGCTTAGAGAAGAGCCTTACATGCGCGATAGATATCCATCCAGCCGTCTCGCTCTTTTACGATGGTTTCGAGATATTCTTGTAGGACCTTTTGGTCAGATTCTGGTTCCTTGACAATCGCACCAACCATACCTGCGGCCCAATCATCTGCTTTGATTTGCCCGTCGCCAAAGTGGGCCGCAAGCGAAAGCCCATGCGTCATTACTGAGATGGCTTCCGCAGAGCTCAAAGTAGCGGAAGGGCTCTTGAGTCGAGTTCGTTGATCGATGCTTTGACCGGAACGTAGCTCTCTAAACACGGTCACCAAGCGTTGGATTTCTTCCAGCGCGTTTAATTCATGTGGAAGTTCTAGTTGCTTTTGGAGTTTGTTTACGCGTTGCGAAACGATAGAGACTTCTTCCTCTAAGCTTGCTGGTAGGGGTAAAACTACTGTGTTAAAGCGACGCTTCAAGGCGCTGGAGAGTTCATTAACT
>CAZHOC010000636.1:0-4263 GCA_964534295.1 uncultured Bacteroidia bacterium
TCTCGTCCTCATATTTCTATCCCTAAGCTTGCAGCCCACTTTGAAGTAAGTGAAAGGACTATCTATCGAGATTTAAGCGCTTTGGAGCAGGCTGGGGTACCCATCACCGCGGTGGAAGGAAAAGGCTATGGATTGGTGGAAGGCTATCTAATGCCCCCGGTCATGTTTAGTGAATCTGAAGCCAATGCCTTGCTCTTTGGGGAAATGATGATTGAAAAGACCAAAGATGATTCGCTTATCAAAGAGTTTCGCTCTGCCAGCGCAAAAATTAGAAGCGTTCTGCGCAGCAGTGAAAAAGAAAAAGCCGACTTTCTCGCTGAGAGGACCATCATCGGTAAAAACTGGCAATATGAACGGACAAGTTCCTATCTCTCTGAAATCCAAAAAGCCCTGACCAATTTTCAAGTGGTTAAAATTCGCTATCAAAAGTTAGAGGCTGACACTTTCAGTGAACGCGAAGTTGAGCCCTTTGCTATCTATCATAATACAGAGGAAAATTGGGTTTTAATCGCTTGGTGTCGACTACGTCAATCCTATCGCAACTTCCGGATTGATAGAATTCGTGAGCTAATGGTGCTCACAAATCAATTTGAACCGCACAAAATGACCCTCGACGAATATGTAGAGATCCAGCGCAAAAAACATTTTAATGAGCCCTGACAAAGGGTTGTCAAAGCTGCGATTATCTTGCCAAAAAAGATCAAAATGCACTCCACAAATTATTACAATACCTTTATCGAAATCGCTGAGGATTGCCCCACTAAAATAGGGGAGGTGCCTCCGCTGCGGGGAGAGAAAAAATCAGTAGCCAATTACCTCTTTGATATGGTTTATGACCATCCCTATGAGTATACTTCGGATGAGGTATTGTTTGCTGTATTTGCCACCCGCAAAGGTTTTCATAAGACGGATTGGGAGGCCGAACGTCAGAAATATTTTTCTAAGGGTCAGCCTTGTTTCCGCGCTGCTCCCCTAAGCAAACGATATGGCTGGGGCGTGCATAGCAATGAGGAAGGTAAGATTGCGATCTATGCTGCGGACGATCCTCAGTATCAAGTCTTTTTAGAAGATGATTCTATCAAAAAGGTTAAGGCGATGCGTTCGAAGCGGAAATAATTATAGCCTTTTGAGGATTGCAAGCCACCCTCCAGCTTAGCAGAGTATCTTGGTCTATGGCATACTAACCATGGCTTTCATGACTTGGTTTTTAGGATCTATCCATGATTCAAACTGTTCTATCATTTGGTCAAAGTCTACCCGATGGGTAATGTACTTGTCCACCGGAAACTGGCCATTTGCCAAGACATCCATCACATGAGCAAAGTCCTCTAAGGTCGCATTACGGCTGCATAGAATGGAAGTCTCTTTGGCGTGAATAGCGGGATGATAATAGGTCAAATCCCCTTTGAGCAGTCCCACCAAAATATAGCGTCCTCCATGAGCCAAATAATTGGGGCCGGATTGCAGGGAGGCTTGGTTACCTGTCGCGTCAAAAACGGCTGTAGCTAAGTCTCCATTCGTAATCTCAAGAACCTGCTCGACAGGATTTTTTCGCACGTCTACTAAATGCTCAATGTCTAGGCTCTGTTTTGCATACTCTAGTCGTTGAGGATTGATGTCAAGGGCGATGATCTCGGCCCCTTGCAGCTTTGCCAGTTGCATGATGCCAATCCCAATTGGCCCACAGCCCATGACTACTACTTTTTCCCCTGCTTGGATTTGGGCCCTTCTCACTGCGTGGGCACCAATAGAAAGTGGTTCTATGATGGCGATTTGGTCAGGACTCAGATGATTGGCTTTGATCAGAATCTCTGTGGGTAAGCTAATGATCTCTTGCATGCCGCCATCGATATGAACGCCCAATACTTTGAGGGTAGTACAACAATTGGTCTTGCCGTTGCGACAGGCAATACAGTGTCCGCAGGATAGGTAAGGCATAATGGCTACTTGATCACCTGCCTCCAGACCTTGTTTGTTTGGCCCAACTGATATGACTTCAGCTGCTAATTCATGACCCAAAATGCGAGGATAAGAAAAGAAAGGCTGGTTACCTTGATAGGCGTGCAGGTCGGTGCCGCAGATACCTACCCGAGTCATTTTTAAGAGCGCTTCCCCCGTTTTGGGAGAGGGGGCTGAGCGTTCCGCGAAGCGGAAACTACCCGGTTCTTGACAAGAGATGAATTTCACGATAGTAAGTTTTTATTTAAGATGCGCTTCTCTCAAACCAATTCAAACGGGAGCCTTCCCAAAAGCATATTTTGGATCAAAGCCGTCAATTAGCTTACTTTAACGCTTCAAAATCAACACTTCCAACCGTGAGCCAGCTGTCCCTCTACGACAAAATTTACGAACTCAAGAGCTACAATAGTCTTTCCAAGCACGAGCAACTGGTACAGGGAATTATCAATGCCATAGACGCAAATATTATCCAAAAAGACGATAAGCTCCCCTCTATCAATCAGATGGTGGCGGAGTTAGGATTTGCTCGCAAGACTATCGTAAAGGCTTATGAAGAGCTCAAAGATCGTGGCATAGTTGAATCCAAAAAGCTCAAAGGATATTTTGTTGTCAGTGAGGAGACTCAGCAAGTGCTAAAGGTGGCGCTGATCTTATATGCCTTTCATATGTTCCAGGAGGATTTTTATAACACCTTCCGTGAACGCTTAGGTCCCAACATACAGTTGGATGTGTTTTTTCACCACAACAATCCGGAGATATTCGAAACCATACTGGGCAATATCGATAAGAAGTATGGGATGTATGTGGTGGCGCCTATTCAATCTAAATTGATTCAGGATCGACTCAAACAAATAGCCCCTGAAAAGCTATTGATTGTGGACCGTTATCTCTCCCTCGGAGAACGCTACTCCTTTATTACTCAGGAGTTTGAAAACACTACTTTTGATAGGCTCGAGCAGCTAAAACCTGAGCTCCAACAGTTTGATGAACTGGTATTGTTTTATCGAGCTGATGCGGATTATCCCAAAGGTATTTTAAAAGGATTTGAACGCTTTGTCGAGGTGCATAAATTCCCGGCTAGGGTAGTGCCACGCTACGATGAAGGAGCTTTAGAAAAGGGGAAAGCCTATATTTTTATTAGTGATACCAGCCTCTTTCGATTCCTTAAAGACGTTCAACTAAACAAATTTGTCCTTGGCAAAGATGTCGGGATCATAGCCCACAATGATAGCCCAGTCAAAGAAATAATTGCCGGAGGCATTACCACTATTTCTGCTGATTTTAAGCAAATGGCCACATTAGCAGCCAATGCTGTCAATAATCGTACTCCCATCCAAGAGGTACTCAGCAGTACCTTGATTCAGCGAAATTCCCTCTAAGTTCGAGATCATTTTTCCACATCCTTATGATGTTAAAAATTTTCTTGTACCTTTATAGTAGCATAGACTATCATAGTACAGTATGAAAGAATCTTCATATGAGCTGCAAGTACTAGGGTAGGGCTGCACAAATAGACTTTTACAAATAATCTAAACTATGACTACTAGTTACTCGCTGAAACTAAGTCGATCTTGGCAGGTCGGCATAGCTCGGCTGCAAATGGCAAGGACGCTGCTGCTCTTGGCGGTGGTCTTTTGCTTTGGTTCCAGTGAACTTTGGGGCCGTGAAACTTTGAGCACAGATGAAGAAACTGTGCAAAGCCTCGCAACGGTAAGCGGTACAGTTACCGGAGACGAAGGTCAAGGCTTAGTCGGCGTTAGTATCCGTGTAAAGGGTACCAATACCGGAGCCTTGTCAGGTGAAGGAGGTAAATATAGCCTCAATGTACCCGAAGGAGCTACCACCCTCAGCTTCTCCTATTTTGGCTACGAAAGCATGGATGTGGAGATCGCAGGCCGAACCACTATCGATGTTCAACTTATTGCTGCCGAAACAAGCTTAGACGAAGTGGTAGTAGTTGGCTATGGTACTCAGAAAAAGAGTGATCTAACCGGTTCGGTAGTTTCCATCAAAGGAGAAGATATCAAAGCCATCGTAGCAGGTAATCCTACCTCGGCGCTCCAAGGTAAAATGGCCGGTATTCAGATTGAAAATAATGGTGGTGAGCCAGGTGGCGCTGCCAATGTTTTTGTGCGTGGGGTAAGTTCATTGACGAATTCATTTCCACTATACGTCATAGACGGAACCTTCGCGGACAATATGAACTTTATCAATCCAAAGGACATTGAGCGAATTGAGGTGCTAAAAGACGCCTCTGCTGCTGCTATTTATGGTTCTCGTGCTGCAAATGGCGTTGTAATTATT
>CAZHOC010000637.1:0-4262 GCA_964534295.1 uncultured Bacteroidia bacterium
ATCGCTTTTTTCTTTTTAGTGATTACAAGGATATCATCCCGCATCTCTGGACTCACCTCTCCTCTAGCGATTTCCTTAGCATAAGTACGATCAAACTCTTTTTTCCAAAGCTCCATCTCAAGCTGAAAAACTTCCATCTCTTTTGCCCAGTCTTGCTCTTCCTTTTCCCAGGCTTTGGCATATTCCTTCGCCCATTTGGCTTGCGCCTTTTCAAAATCTTTCATCTGCGCTTCAAAAGCAGATCTCTGATCCTCATCTTCCCAATCAATATTGGGTACGACTGGTACAGGAGGCAAAGGAGGGACAACCGTAGCGCGTGGTCTTGGAGGAGTTGGAGGCTTAGGTGCAATCGGTGGTGAATCCAACACCATGATCAAATTGTCATGTCCAGCATCTAAGCGCAGCAGCTCACCATCTAATAAGGCAACAGCCTGGTCCAAATTGGCTACTACGGCATCCATTTCTCCGAGGGTAGCGATAATGGGCTCACCTATATTAAGACTCGTTGGCTCAGCGAGGATAAAGCTTTCCGGATTTGCGCGAGGCAGACTGGTCGCTAGAGCTTGAGGCTCCCCTTGGGGAACGCTTATCATGGCATCTTCAAAGACGGCAGGGGCGGGCTGAGCGTTCGGCGAAGCCGCAGCACTAGGTAAGGCAGCCGGTGCCGTAGTCTCAAAGCTAGAAACAGTAACAGGTAAGTCAGCTGTTGGAGCTTCAGTTTTAGGGATAGTGATGGTCTCGGGAGTCTGAGCTTGAGGCTTGGTCCAAACCAAACCGATCAAACAAGCAGTCAGCAAGATCGCAGGGATAATACTGGCTCGTTCTTTTTGGTTTCTAGCCTGCGGCTGAACGATGCGTTCTACTCTACGATAAAGACCATTTTTATTGCCGGCCATACCAAGGGCCATCATCGGCATATTTTGACGACGTGATTCTAATTCAGTTAACATACGTGCATAAGTAATTGCATCCTCGCAAACGGCCACTGCCATGTCATCGCAGCAATGTTCGCGATTCTCTTCGATTTGATTGGATACCCACCAATATGCTGGGTGATAGAAAAACACCATTTCCACAAACGCTAAGATTTGATTGACTAAAAAATCATAGCGGCGGATGTGGGAGAGTTCGTGGGCTAGGATAGACTCCAATTGTTTTGGAGAGATCCCAGACAACAAACCCAAGGGCAGCAGAATGACCGGTTTAATATGCCCTAGCACCATAGGTACCTGAACCCTGCCTGATTCTAATAAGGTGACGGATCGGGTGATCCCCATCTTACGAGCTATCTGATTGAGCTTATGCTGCCAACCAAAATCGACGGCAAAAGTATAGCTTAAACGTAGTCGACGGAGATACCAGAGGCCTCCCAGCCAACGGATAGCAAAAAACACCAGCCCTGTGAGCCAAACCACTGACAAATACGGAATGGCTTGTTCCCAAGCAAATCCTTTAGGCTCAAGCAGGGCTGGTGCAATCTGATCAGTCTGAGTCCAGACCAATATAGGGGTAGTTTGCACTGCCTCTACAGCAGTGAAATTGTGATACTCTATATATAAGGTGACGGTCGAAGCAACTAGCATCAAAACCAGCGTGCACAAACTGGCGATATAAGCGGCTTGAGGCGAGCGTCCTTTGAGTAGGCGCAAAAACATTCTGAGACCTAGAGCTAATAAGGCTCCTTGCCACAGTGAATGTAAAAGCGTCCAACCAAGACTTTGGGCAAGTTGAGGGGGAAAAAGAAGATCTACAAACTGCATGGATAAATTGACTTAGCGATCTGACGATTTCTCATCAGACAATTGATCAAGATAACGGCGGATTTCGTCTAGCTCCTGTGGGCTAGATTTGCTACTTCCCAAGGCTTTCATCACTAATTTCATAGCGGAGCCTTGAAATGCGGTCTCTAACAAGCGATCCACTAAAGCTTGCTGGCTTTCAGCTTCACTTATGTTAGGGCTGTAAAGGTGGGTCTTGCCCTCGCGGGTGCGACTTACCAACTTTTTATCAGCCATGATCTGCATCAGCTTGAGGGTAGTGGTATATCCTACCTCCTTTTGGCCTTCGGGTCGATTGGCATTGATCCGATCGTTGATCTGACGAACGGTAGCCGGACTCTCTTGCCAAAGCAATCGCAGGATCTCTAATTCTCCATTGGTCGGTTTCTGCATTTCTGCGGGATAAAGATTAATCTACGAAACGTTTCGTATAGCAATTATATACGAAAGCTTTCGTAATAACAAATTTATCTACGAATTATTTCGTAATAAGTTAAAAAAAATGCTGTCTTAAATCACAAATCACTACCAATCAGCAATTTAGGCATGCTACAATTTAATCATGTTGTAATGAGGGGAATTTTGTGAAACTAGGAATAATCACTAAATTCATATTGCTAGGCAAACAAACATTCGGAAGCCTTGTTTGCCTCTATATAAGACCACAAGATTTTTACTCGCAAAAACAATTATGGCTACTCTTACCCAGACCGAGCAAAAGCTCAGGACTCCTCTCGAATTATTTTATCATTGGGAATCAACAATCGGTACTAAGAACTACCTAAACCAACCGATTAACGGCCAATGGCATACTTGGACTTGGGCTGAATTTGGTCAAGAAGTTCGCAAAATGGCGGCAGCCATCGAATCTCGGAATTTTGAGCCAGGAACGCGCATCGGCATCCTTTCGCGCAACTGTGCGCAGTGGATGATGACGGATCTCGCGATTGCCATGGCAGGCCATATTTCTGTTCCGATCTATCCAAATGTCAATGCAGAGACCGTACAATATGTATTAGAGCATAGTGAAGCCAAAATGCTCTTCGTAGGCAAACTTGAGCCACACGATTGGGCTGAGATGCGCAAAGGTGTTCCGGAAGGAATGGAGTGCATCAGCTTTGGCATGTATAGCTTGGACGCCGACTACGTTACTTGGCAAGATGAGATCGCCAAGTTCGAACCTAAGAGCGACAACCCAACCGGAGACTTAGATGATATGTGGACGATTATCTATACTTCTGGTACCACTGGAAAGCCAAAAGGGGTTGTGCACAAGATGAGAGCCCCAGTCTTTGCCTTTGAGACTTTTATGGACATCTTCAAGCTCACGCCTGAGGATCGTTTCTTCTCTTATCTACCGCTATCTCACATTGCTGAGCGGATGTTGATCAGCATGGGTACCCTACGTTGTGGGGGCTCCATTCACTTTGCCCAATCACTAGATACATTTGCGGATAACCTCAAAACAGGGTCCCCAACCGTATTCCTAGGGGTACCACGTATTTGGACCAAGTTCCAAAGCGGTGTTTTGGCAAAATTCCCACAATCTCGCCTCAATCTATTGTTCTCGATTCCGATCATTAACAATATTATCAAGAAGAAAATCCGTGAAGCTCTCGGGCTTTCAGAAGCACGTATTTGCTTAACCGGAGCGGCGCCAACGCCTGTTTCTCTTCAAGAATGGTTTGAGCGCATCGGTGTTACCATCCTCGAAGTATATGGTATGACCGAAAACTCCGCTTACTCGCACGCCAACCTACCAGGGGCCTATAAATTTGGTTTTGCTGGTAAGACCATGGCGGGAGTAGAAATGAAGATCACCGATGAAGATGAAATTTGTGTCAAGAGTGATGCAAATATGATCGAATACTATAAAGAGCCCGAAAAAACCGCTGCCACTCTACGCGATGGTTGGTTACACACTGGCGACTGTGGAGAAGTTACTCCTGAAGGATTCTTGAAAATCACTGGTCGGGTGAAGGATATCTTCAAAACTTCTAAAGCAAAGTATGTAGCGCCTAACCCGATTGAGATGAAGCTTGCCAAAAACGAATACATTGAGCAGGTGTGTGTCGTCGGTACAGGTATCCCTCAGCCAATTGCCTTGGTGGTATTGACCGAGGATGGTAGAAAGCGTGATAATGATGACTTAGTCGAAAGTCTCAACGAAACACTGCAAGAAGTAAATCCAACCCTCGAGCATCATGAAACTTTGAGACGCATTGTCGTAGTCAAAGATGAATGGGCCACAGAAACAGGCCAGCTCACTCCTACCCTCAAAATCAAGCGTAATGCGATTGACAAGCAGTACGCAGGTCGTTATGAAGAGTGGTACGAAGGAGGTAAAGGAGTAGCTTTTGAATAAAATATGTTACTAAATACGAAACGACTTATCCAAAGGGGGTAAGTCGTTTTTTTTTGCTCATTCAGCTGAAAAATATATGCAACACAAACTTGGTATTTGTTTAGCCGGAGGAGGAGCTC
>CAZHOC010000638.1:0-4259 GCA_964534295.1 uncultured Bacteroidia bacterium
ATCGCTTTTCTTACTAAGAGACTTAGTCTTACTAGTGAAGAAGCAAAAGTTTTCTGGCCAGTCTATAATGCCTACCGGGAAGAGCTGACCAGCATCTACCGTAAGCGCCAGCGCATCGAGAGAAGAATTAAACTAGACTTTGACGATATGTCTGAAAATGAGATGGAAAAGCTATCTGACGATTATATGGCCCTGCAAAAAGATGAATATGAGGCTAGAGCCAAGTATCATGAAGAGTTTAAAGATATCCTCAACCCGCGCAAGGTCATCTTACTCTACAAAGCAGAATCTGATCTAAATAGAGAAATGCTCAAGCGGATTCGTGAGAGCAGACAAAATCAAAGAAATTAGCGTATTAGATTATTTATAAAAAAAGCCCGTATTGCTACGGGCTTTTTCTTTATGCTGAGTTTTTTTATTCAGACTTTTCTTCTCCAGCCTCATCAGCAGCTTCTTCTGCTGCAGGAGCTTCTTCTTTGGTTTCAGTAGCTTCCTCTGCTAGAGCAGCTTCAGCTTCTACCTCTGCTACTGGCTCTTCAGGACTAGCTTCCTCAGTAGCGGCTTCTGCTTCTGCTGCTGGAGCCTCTTCTGCAGCTTCCTCTTCTTTAGGGGCTTCAGCTTCTGGAGCTTCCTCAACCTTCGGCTCTGGTTCAGGCTTAGGTGGGTTGCGGAGCATTTCATTCAGCTCCTTCACCTGCTTCTTGAGGTCTGCAAGCACCTTTGCTTCTTTATCAATCTCTTTCTGGATTTGAGCTCTTAGGGCATCGCCAGATTTTCCTTTAGAGATGTATTGAATATTGGTACTGTATTGATCTACTTTTTCTTGCGAAGCTTGTACGCGGCGACGAAGACGAGCAATCTTACCTCTAATGGTTTTGGTACGCTCATCAACATCAGTGATGGTAGTAATCTCCGCTTTCATTTGGAGTTTTCTCAGCGTATCACGCTTCTCGGACATTCCGTCCAAGAGGCTGTCGATCGCAGCTCTAAACTCTTCCCAAATGGTATCCTTAAAC
The DNA here is from genome assembly GCA_964534295.1 of uncultured Bacteroidia bacterium. GTDB lineage: Bacteria > Bacteroidota > Bacteroidia > J057 > J057 > JBCAWW01. The sequence continues at coordinate 1,017 of CAZHOC010000638.1, forward strand.
TTATAAGGTACGCGACCTACTTCTTTCCACTTAGCTTGAAGCTTTTGGATTGCCTCGATAACAGCCTGCGTAGAACCAAGGGCAGCAACGTCAATCTTACTGACTTCACCAATGATTTTCTTTTTGGCTTCTAAGTTTTCATTCTCGTTTTCATGCACTACGTTGTAGTGAGAGCGACGAGATTCGAAAAAGCCATCACAGGCTTCGCGAAAACGATTCCAGAGTTTATTAGAGTGGCGTTCCGGCACGGGACCGATTTGCTTCCACTCACGTTGCAGACGCTTTAATTCTTTAGCTGACTTCTCCCAATCAGTGGAGGCACTTAAGGCTTCGGCCTGTTCGACCAGCTCTCGTTTCTTTTCTAAGTTTTCGCTTCGCTTCGAATCGAGATCCTTAAAGAATGCAGATTTTCGGGAGAAGAAATCATTACAGATTTCACGGTACTTTGACCATAGCTCACCATTGATGGCTTGAGGAGCTTGACCTATTTGCTTCCAGCTTTCTTGGAATGCTCTTAGCTTGTTAGTCGCCTCATTCCATTCCTTTGGCTTAGCAGAGTTGAAGGCACGGAAGTTTTCCATTTCCGCAAGAATGCCTTGTTTTTTGGTGCCGTTTTCTTCACGCAGTTTATCGAGTACCCCCATAAATTGCTGACGGACTTCAAAAAAGCGGTCGATCACCTCACGGTAGGCGCCATTGATGCGATCCATATCTTCACGAGGCACATGGCCCACCGCTTTCCAGCGTTTTTGAAGGTCATGGAATTGCTCCATCTTATTGCGCCAGACTTCTACTTTCTCTCGGTCTTCTTCGATCGGAGTAAGTAGCTCTGCTTCTTTTATAAGTTGCTCTTTCTTCTCTAAGTTTTTCTTACGGTCGTAATCGAGCATTTGAAAATGCAGGCTACGGCTCTGATAAAACTGATCTAGATGAGCACGATATTCTTTAATGAGGCTTTCAAAGTCAGCACGTAGCACATGACCGATACTTTTCCATTCCTCCTGTATCTTCCGAACATCTTCGATGAGTTCGGGATTACCCTTTTCAACCACCTCTTTGAGGCGAACAAGCAGGGCTTTTTTCTTTTCAGAATTTTCCGCTTTCTCAGCTTCAGCGACAGCTTGTTGCTCTGCACGCTTCTTATTGAACTTAGAAAGTGCCGTCCGGAAACGGTTGGTAGTTACGCTATCTAAGCTTCCACCCACTGCAAGCTCATCAAATCCACGTTTGATGATTCTTACCCGAGAGTTAAGGGCTAGTACCTCATCTTGTTGGAAAAAATGATAAACCCCGAGGATTAGCTCATCAACAGAGTACCCACTGACTTTGGCAGTACGGCTTGCTTCATGGTCTTTGACCAAATCATCTAGTTCAGATAAAAGCGCTTGACTGACTTCTCCTTCAGGAATACTGTCATCATCATCAGACGCCTCTTCAGCTTCTAAACTAACATGGGCCACTCCTTCCTCAGTCGCTACCTCTGCAGGGGCTTCTTCAGGAGTACTAGCTTCTTCTCTTGGGGCTGTATCGCCAGTTGCATCATCTGCAACTTCTTCAGTCTGGGGAGAGGCGACTTCCTCCTCAGCAACAGGACTTTCTTCAGCAGCAGCTTCATTCACTGGTGCAGCGCTTTCCTGTTCAGGGGTACTTTCTTCTGTGGAAGTAGGAGTCTCGGGAGATTGCTCTTCAACTTGTTCGTTTGGGGCGTTTTCTTCCGTAGATTCCGACATTTCCGGGAGCTCATTCTCTGGGAACATCGACATAATGGGTCCAATCGGTTTTCAAAGCGGCGTTTTTGCCATGAATTGATAGGTCTTTTCTCCTACCAACACCTGCAATTAAACGAAATATTTTGAATAATCCTTACTATCAAAAAGCAGATACCGCCCTACAAAAGGCGGTATCAAAATCTAATTTTTATTTGATTTAGTGCTATTTAACCCACTCTTGGACAGATTCCCTTGATGGATTTTTCAAGCCTAGTTTATATTTCTTATTGATCCCGCAGACATCCTGGTGAAGTTTATTAGGATTCGCTTCTTTGAGTGCTGAGATGGTCATAAAGCCAGCTTTCTGGACTACGGCAATCCACTCTTCTGGGATACCCTCTTCGAGGAACGCTTCCTTAGGAGAAATTTCTGCCTTTGCCTCAGGTCTCATATGCGGGAAGAAAAGCACATCCTGAATAGAAGGAGAATTGGTCATGATCATACTCAATCGATCGATCCCAATTCCTAAACCAGCAGTTGGGGGCATACCGAACTCCAATGCACGCAAGAAATCCTCATCGAGGATCATGGCTTCCTCATCTCCTCTTTGACCTAATTCTACCTGAGCCTCAAAACGCTCTCTTTGATCGATAGGATCGTTGAGCTCAGAGAAGGCATTACAGATTTCCTTGCCATTACAGATAGCCTCAAAGCGTTCGACTAAGCCCTCCTTACTACGATGCTTTTTAGCCAATGGACTCATTTCCACTGGATAATCCGTAATAAAGGTTGGCTGGATCAATTTATGTTCTACGGTTTCACCGAATATTTCGTCTATGAGCTTGCCCTTACCCATCGTATCATCTACCTCCACTTCAAGCTTCGTGCAGACCTCACGCAATTGCGCTTCGTCCATCTCAGAGATATCGATACCATTGTAGTGCTCAATCGCCTCATACATACTGAAGCGCTTCCAAGGTCGCTTGAAATCAATCAAATTCTCACCTACTTGTACCTTGGTCGTCCCATTCGTGTCGATTGCAATGCGCTCGACCATCTCTTCTACAGTATCCATCATCCACTCATAATCTTTATAAGCTACGTATAGCTCCATTTGAGTAAATTCAGGATTGTGGAAACGCGACATTCCTTCATTGCGGAAGTCTTTGGAGAATTCAAAGACACCATCGTATCCCCCTACTATCAAACGCTTTAGATACAATTCATTAGCAATGCGCAAGTAAAGCGTCATATCCAATGTATTGTGGTGGGTCTTGAAAGGACGAGCCGCAGCTCCCCCATAAATTGGCTGCAAAATAGGCGTCTCAACCTCCAAATAGCCTTTTTCAATCAAAAAGCTTCTCATACTCTGCACCAAGGCTGAGCGTTTACGGAAGGTTTCCCTCACCTGCGGATGAACGATCATGTCCAGGTACCGCATGCGATAACGCTGCTCAAGATCGGTGAGCGTATCATATACTTTACCATCCGCTTCTTTTGGAAAAGGAATCGGACGAAGCACCTTACTTAGTAC
>CAZHOC010000639.1:0-4247 GCA_964534295.1 uncultured Bacteroidia bacterium
GGACTGTTCGCATCAATGGCATCACCTGCCTGGCTGATCGCAGTCGTAAAAGCAAGGATCTTGATTGGCTCAGCATGCTCAAGAGCTTGAGTCAAAGTTTGATCCAAAGTTTGGATCTGATCCTCAGGCTACCGCATCACAAAATCCTGCGTAGCATTGATATCCTGCCACGGGATCGCGTGAAGCGTACTCCCTCTGCTGCGCAGACCACTCGCTGGTTGCAACGCAACCCGCTCAAATCCCTCACCCACCTCCCCGCACTACAGCGCAAACCCACTTTCGACACCCCCGAAAACCGCTTTGTCCTTTGGGCTACGAGACAGATCGTTCGCCAAGGCGAAAACCTCCTACCAAAACTCAGCCCTGAGGATCAAAAAGCCCTGCAAAATGTATTTCGAAAGCTCAAGTTTCGCTTAGAAAATCCACTCTGGCAAGCTGTGGGGAGCTATCGAGCAGGACCAGAAAATTCTGTAATCCTGCGAGGAGCTCCCGGTTACCGAGATTTTTATCTGCGATTTTTGTTGCTCAAGCATGGCTTGAAGTTGAGCATAAGAGAGCAGTTCAAGTTGGATTATAAGCGGATCTCAACGCTATACGAATACTGGTGCTTCCTTAAATTGGTGCAGATCATGGCCCGTGATCCGCAATATGAATTAGAGACCCAAGATTTGGTCGCGATTAGGCATGATGGTTTAAGCTTACGCTTGGCGCAGGGAGAGGAATCAAAACTGTCGTTTAAGCGTTCTGGGACAGAAGAAAAAATAAAGCTGTGGTACAATCGTCGTTTTGCCGAAGGTGAGACCTATACTTTTAGCCAGCAGCCGGATATATTTATCGAATTTCACAAAGCGGGCTTTGGACAGGCATTTAGGTATGTACTGGATGCTAAATATCGTCTTGCCTCAAGTACCAAAGGCGCAAAAACAGATATCGGTCCTCCCCCTGAGGCCATCGCCCAGTTACATCGCTACCGAGATGCTATGCTGAGCAATAAGGAGCAAAAGGGAGCTTATACCTCTGCCCTGAAAAACTTAGGCGGGATTGTACTCTTTCCCTATCCTGAAGCGGAGGAAGGGTTTCTACAGCATCGGTTTTATAAAAGCTATCAGGAGGTCAATATTGGGGCGATCCCGATGCGACCCGGGCCTCAGGATTCTCATCAACTATTAAGGGATTTTTTGACCCAGCTCTTGGAACGACCCCCTGAGGCTTTGTATGAGGAAGTGATCGAATACGAGCGAGCCGATCAACGCAAGCTGATTGCAGATATGGAGGCTCAGGTGTTGATCGCGACGGTTCCGGATGACGCCTACTACGGCGAACGCATCCAATACTATCTCGAAAAGAAAGCCTTTCATTTTCCTTGGCAGGCTGGGGGAGAGGAGGTGCAGTATTTGGCGCTATTTGATCAGCGGCAGGGAGCCATTATTGGCTATGGCAAAGTACAACGCTATCAGGTCTTGACCCAAGCTCAACTTGCCAAGGAAGATTTTGCTTGGTCTAGTCGCTTGCAGCAGAACGCTTATCTCGCCTACTATTGGGAGGAGTGGCAGACTTGCTATTTAAGCTATCCCGCCATGGCGGCGGGCGGCAATCTCCGGACCAGATTCAGGGCCTTACAATTGGCAATCAGAGACCATAATCCTTCCGCTTTGCGCTTGGAGAGCTATACTTGGTTTCGCATTTGGGAAGAAGTCATTACAATCGATCCCAAATGTCGCTTGCAAAAACACGAAGAAGGGGCTAGTATTCGTTTTCAGTACTTAGGTCAAAATTTACAGCTGCGTGAACAGTCAAATGGCTTATATTATTTGACGCAGCCTCCGGGCCAAAAATGGGTCTATGATCTCAGACAACCTTTGCAGCTATGGCTGCGGCAGCATATTCAATCATAATTGGTTAAATCCTATGTTCCGTTTCACATTATCGCTTTTCTCACTACTTCTCCTTTTTTCTTCTACTCTCAGTGCCCAAACACCCGAGCAATCTGAAAAGATGCTTTACAATTTGATGTCCTCAGGTATCCTCAAGACTTATAAAGATTATCGTTCTGAGACAGAAAAATACGTGGCACTCTTTAAAGCAAGGCAGGCAGAATACCGCGTGGAGGATATGATTGAGTTGAAATCAACTTATGAACGCACCGCAGAAGCCTTTGAAGATTATATCTATGAGATCCGCAATGATCTTTTGGATAAGAAAAAGCGCAAGGCCATCAAGAAGGATCCTGAAGCTTATGTAACGAGTCGTTTGACCGAACTCAATCAGGTTTACTTAGAATATTATCAAACCCGTTTTCGTCCTGCATATGCCGCGATTTGTGAAGACCCAGGTGCTGTTGCCCAAATGGGCCGTCGTAGTATCCCGCCAGAGATTCCTATCGCTCTAATTGCCCCTATCACCAAGGCTACAATGGAGATAATTACCTACATCGATGGTAAGAATACTCGCGACCTGGAATCCCTCAAAAAACTACTGGAAGATGAGTGGGTAGAGCCCAATCGTTTTAGAGCTTGGGACGATATTTAAGGATTTCGCAAAAACTTCCTAACGCTCATTAGGGAAAAATGACTTTCCTGTGGGTTTTCATAAGTAACTTAAGTAATTTTCAGGCAGCAAAGGAAGATTACTTATCGAGTTTTTATGAAACAAGACCGCATCTTGGTTACGGGTGCCAACGGGCAGATAGGTACCGTTTTGACCCAGGCCCTACGGGCTCGTTATGGCGTAGAGCAAGTGGTGGCAACAGATATTGTGGCCAAAAACCCTACGGAAGGCATATTTGAGATATTGGATATCCTTGACGCTGAGCGCTTCGCCGCTCTGGTATCAGAGTACAAGATCACTCAGATCTATCACCTTGCGGCCATTTTGTCAGCTAAAGGGGAGGTGGATCCACTTCGTACTTGGGATATCAATATGAAAGGACTGTTTAACGTCCTTGAACTATGCAAAGAGCATCAAATCAAACTATTTTTCCCTAGCTCAATTGCGGTCTTCGGCGAAGAATTTCCCAAGGAAAATACCCCGCAATACGCCCCGCTCTTCCCAACTACCGTTTATGGAATCAGTAAAGCGGCTGGGGAAAATTGGTGTGCCTATTATCGGGATCGCTATGGCTTGGATATTCGCTCTTTGCGCTATCCTGGTATCATTGGTTACCAATCAGATGCTGGTGGTGGAACCACTGATTATGCCGTGGAGATCTATCACGCCGCACTCAAAGAAGGCCAGTACACCTGCTTCCTATCCCAACAGACGGTGCTTCCTATGATCTATATGGAAGATGCGATCCGGGCTACGATCGAACTAATGGACGCCCCCGTAGAAAATCTCAAAACCATCAATAGTTATAATCTGGCGGGGATAAGCTTTTGCCCCGCAGATATCGCTGAGGCGATCCAGACTCATATTCCTGATTTCAAGATTAGCTATGAACCTGACTTCAGACAAAAGATAGCGGATTCATGGCCGCAAACAGTTGATGATCAGGCCGCTCGAAACGATTGGGGCTGGCAGCCTAAATATGATTTGGATACCATGACTGCAGACATGCTTAAACATCTGCGTCAACGCTACTCTGTCCTCAGTAAGTAATCTCTCACTCAACTACTCAACAATCCCTCTACTATGTATACTTCCGTTGAATCGAAACTACAGGCCGAACTCAAAGAAATTGAAGACGCTGGCCTCTATAAGCGCGAACGCATAATCACTACTCCCCAAGCCGCCGAAATCAAAGCTCAGCCCGGTGGAGAAGTACTCAACTTTTGTGCGAATAACTACCTCGGACTCTCCTCTCACCCAGATGTAATTGAAGCCGCCAAGGCAGCCATCGATACCCATGGATTTGGCATGTCTTCTGTGCGTTTTATTTGTGGTACGCAGGATATTCATAAAGAATTAGAAGAAAAAATTGCTGCTTTCGTCGGTACAGAGGACGCGATTCTCTACGCAGCTGCTTTCGATGCCAATGGCGGATTGTTTGAGCCACTATTGGGCAAGGAGGATGCGATCATCTCAGACGCGCTCAATCATGCTTCTATCATCGATGGCATTCGTCTTTGCAAGGCCCAGCGTCTCCGCTATAAGACCAATGATATGGAGGATCTCGAACTCCAATTACAAGCAGCCTCAGGAGCTCGTCGTCGCTTGATCGCCACCGATGGCGTCTTTTCTATGGATGGTACGCTGGCTCAGCTAGACAAAATTTGTGATCTCGCGGATAAATATGACGCTATGGTAAT
>CAZHOC010000640.1:0-4237 GCA_964534295.1 uncultured Bacteroidia bacterium
TAGAAATCCAGGACGTAAGCACTCGTGAGCTTAGCAAAAATGTATTTGAAGTAACAGCCGTAGTAGCGAATAAGCGAGTGATCCCCACTCACTCCAGCCATGACGTCAAAAACAAAATTACTCGTCCGGATTGGATCAGTATCCGTTCTGCGGAAAAGACTGAAGTTTTAGCCGGAATGATTGTAGAAAACCGCGATTTTGGCTTCAGTAAAGAACAGAAGTACCAGCCTGAAAAGATAAAAGTTGATAATATCCCTGGAATGGGGACAGTTACGGTCCGTTGGATCGTCAAAGGCGACGGTCCATATTTGATCGAAGTAAATAGTGTGAAAGGAGGCTTTACTGCCTACTCAACCGCAGAATAAATCAACGGCTTTGGTTTTTGGCGTCTCGCAAGAGACCCTCAAACAACCAGTTAGCCATCAACTGACGATTCCCCTCAATGACTAAGCGCGCTTGGTCATTGGGGTTTTTTATATTACCGAGTTCAATAAAGACTGCTGTAGGATCTGTCTCACGCAGCATATGCAAATCTCTGGCGCTAACAGTGCCTTTATAGCCACGATTCTTACGGTAATAGTCATACTTCTCTTTTAGTGTCTGACGCATGGTATTGGCGAGCCTTTCGCTGACTATATCACCTATTTTGTGATAGAAGTACATGTCGATTTGTGATCCCTTATTGTTAGAATCTACATGGATCACTACGAGTCGTTGATAGCGGACTCCATTCTTTTTGTTGCGTTCGTAGAGGGCATTGATTGCATCAGAACGCTGGGTCAAACGCTTCGACTGATTAGTTGGGATGCTAAGATCCACCCAGCAAGTTTCGTCTTTGTCACACTCAAGGATTTCACTTGCTCGGATACCATCATCTTTATCTCTAGTAATCAGATATACCGTGGCACCATACGAGAGAAGATTCCACGCAAGGCGAAGCGATACATCATAAGCATACTCATCTTCGCAGAGACTGTATTTGCCATATCTACCGACCGCACCTGGATCGGGTCCCCCGTGGCCTCCCACTATATAATAGACATAGCCTTTAAGAGAGGTACTTTGCAAAGGTACTTTTGCGTATTCAGGTCCGAAAATATCGTAAGTCCCTCGCAATTTAGTACCGTCAGCCATCGTTTTTGGACCTGTTGGGGCAGGATTTGGGCCTCCAGGAGTATTGGGACTGCCACTGATTTCTGCTACGGTAGCTTGAAAAGCAAGTTTTTCTTGGGGGCACTTAAGAGCATGATAGGGCACCCAAAGAACTTTATCCTTACGATAATCTCCCGTTTTTAAGCCAGATTGGTACATGACATCATTAAATGACTGTACATTTTCTGCCCAGGGGCGATCATTATTACCCGTGGTGGAGCGGATACTTTTGCCGTTGTAGGCATAAACCAAAATCGGTAAGAAATAGCTTTTGCCCTCTTTCAATCCTTGCTTAGGCCGCAAGTTGTTGATGGAGTAAAAGTAGCTCAGATTACAAGGGCTGCGTAATTGATAGCGGTCCAATAAGATATAAGCGCCATCCCCGCGTTGGGCTTTAACCTTTACATGCAACTGAGATTCGGTTTGAGCAAAGCTTGTAGCTGTAAATGCTATTAATATCACTGATACCAATAGCCAAGCGCGTTTATAATCCATCCTGTGTGTCGAGTCTTTGTTTAACGAAAATACTCAGACGTTGACAGGGTTCCAAACCGAGCCAACGTCTGAGAGTGTCCTATAGATTCGTTAAAATATAATCAGTCATCTTTTTATACAGATGATAACGCGTATAGCCGCCATATATTCCATGATTCTTATTGGGGTAGAAAAAGGAGTCAAACTGCTTATTGGCGTTTACCAGGGCCGTAACCATCTCCATAGAGTTTTGGTAGTGGACGTTATCATCTCCCGTTCCATGAACGATCAGATATTTGCCTTGCCATTGATCGGCAAAGTTTAGCGGAGAATTTTCATCATAACCGGAAGCATTGAGCTGTGGCGTTTTGAGGTAGCGTTCCGTGTAAACGGTATCATAAAAACGCCAACTAGTCACTGGCGCAACCGCAATACCCATCTTAAATAAGCCTCCGCCTTTGGTCATACAGAGAGAAGTCATATAGCCACCATAGCTCCAACCCCAAATACCGATGCGATCTCCATCGATATAGGATTGGGAAGCCAAGTATTTGGCTGCAGAAATCTGATCTTGGGTTTCGTATTTGCCTAACTCTGGATAGGTAGCCGTACGGAAATCTCGGCCCCTGGCCCCGGTACCTCTATTATCAACCGAAACCACGAGATAACCGTTCTGCGCCAGCATCTGGTACCACATATAGTTGAAGTTGCCAAACTCGTTTTTGACCGTTTGGGAACCCGGGCCACCATACACAAACATCAAGACAGGGTACTCTTTGTTCGGATCAAAGTCAGTTGGTTTGATCATCCAACCGTTGAGCGTAGTTCCGTCCTCCGTCGCGAAATCGAAAAACTCGGGTGGAGCAATATCTAACTTGTCGAGTTTAGCTTTGAGCTTTTTGTTTTCCTCTAGCACTTTGACCGTTTTGCCTTTTGCGTCAAGCAGACGAGTAATGCCCGGCTCAGTAGTGCTGGAATAGGAATCAGTGAAATAGTTAAAAGCAGAACTCGCGCTCACACTATGCATGCCCGCTTCCTCTGTCAATTGCTTTTTCTTTTTGCCGTTAAGTCCCACTACATAAAGCTGACGCTCTAAGGGACTAGTTTCGGAAGAGAGGAAATATAGCTTTTCGTTGGCTTCATCAACTCCCACGATATCGGTTACATCAAACTCTCCGCTTGTCAATTGAGCCACGCGTTCGCCTTGGCGATTGTAACGATAAACGTGATTGTAGCCATCCTGTTCGCTCACCCAAAGGAAATCTTCGCTATCCTGTAAAAAGTGCCATTTGTCGCTGGAAACTTCCACATAAGCCTCTGCTTTTTCCGTCAAAATAGCTTCACTTTCCCCACTGAGGGCGTTGGCAAATAAGACATCACACTGATTTTGCAGACGATTGAGACGCATAATGCCCAATGTCTCATCACCTACCCATTTGATACGGGCGATATACTGATCTGTCTCCGCACCAATGTCCATTTGGGTGTGTTTCTTACTGGTGAGATCGTAGCTATGGATGGTTACGAAAGAGTTTTGCTCGCCAGCCTTGGGATATTTAAACTCATACAAATCTGGATACAGGCTACCGTAAAAAGGCATGGTAAATTGTTTTACATGCCCTTCGTCGAAACGATAATAGGCTAGGTGTTTCCCGTCGGGTGAAAAGGCAAAAGCCTTCGCAAAGGAAAGTTCCTCCTCATAAACCCAATCTGTAGAGCCATAGATCAGCTGATTCCATTTGCCATCGAAGCTGATTTGGGTTTCCTCTCCATTACTGAGGTCGTGGAGGTAAAGATTATTTTCATAGCAAAAGCCTACCATATTTCCGTCTGGTGAGATGGTGGCGTTACTGACTTTTTGCCCTTCGTGCAACGTTTGTATGTCTAGGTCTGCAAGCCGCACGACGAACACAATTTCTTTGCTAGAGCGACGGTAGATAGATTCACTTTGCGCTGTTAGCAAAACCATAGATTCATCTTGATTGAAGCTATAGCTTTGGATGTCCTTAGGGCTGAACTTGCCTAAGTCAAGTTGGTCGTACTTGAGGACATCATCTACTTTTTTGCCACTTTCGATATCGTAGCGAGCAATTCCTCCCTTTTCCTGTACGCTATAAAATTGATCATTTTTCATCCAGCGAAAATTGCTGGGAGATTGAGGGTAATAATCAAAGCGAAGCCAAATATTATCTAAACCGATTTGTTGGGCCGCTAGTCCCAACATTTGAAAGCACACTAGTGCGAGTACAAAACTCTTTTTTCTCATACTGATTGATTAGTTTAGGGCAAAAATATAGAATAGTCTTGACCCATATTTCGAAAAACCTGCGTTTTTTGCGCCAGCAATATGATCAAAACCTCGCCCAGTTTGCAAGGACTTTAGATCTTTGGGAAGATACTGTAAGACGCTTTGAGCAGGGCAAAGCCGAACCCGACTTAGATACACTCGTTCAGATTGCGAAGCAATTGGCCTTACCGATTGAGCATCTGCTGCTCCGCGATTTAGAATTACAAGATGCGCGCCTCAAAGCTCGACGCATTGGTTTGATCCTTTTGGATGTCGACGGTACCCTCACCGATGGTACGATGACTTACGACCAAGAAGGCCGAC
>CAZHOC010000641.1:0-4234 GCA_964534295.1 uncultured Bacteroidia bacterium
CCAAAATGCATGTGGTCTCCAAAGGAGAAACCCTCTACGGCCTTTCTCGCCAATACCAGGTCAGTGTAAAGGAGATCAAAACTTGGAACGGATTACGTTCCAATACCATTGATGTAGGACAAAGACTCATCATTGAGACCCCCAACTTAGAAACTACCGCGGGCACTGAAACTCCGACAGAGAGTGAGGTAGCAAAAAATGGAATAGAACGTGGACCTGAAGAAGTTGCTTTTGAGAGCCATCTATCAGATCTATTTTCCAATCCAAGTCAACCAGAATCCCAAGGCTGGGAAACTGAATCTCCAGACGAATCTGAATGGTCTCCCTTTGGCGGCAGTATGAATAGCCGTGGTGAGGCCCAATCGCAAACCAGCTTTACGCGCCTTAGCAGAGATCAGGGCACTTCTGCTGGAGCGGAAACAGAAAGCACTACCGATGCTCCATCAGTGAGAATCAAGCAGGTATACTATCAAGTAAAAAGAGGAGATGACATCTACAGCATTGCTGATAAATATAAAGTACGAGTAGATCAAATCAGAGCTTGGAATGCTGTCGTTGAGGTCGTGCCAGGGGACGTAATCGTAGTAGCCAAGCGCGAGATTGTAACTCCCGCCAATACCAACGAAAGTAGCACTAAACAGAGAGGTATTCCTAGCCGTACCATGACCCCTCAGTTGGATGAGCGCCCTCATAGCGCTGTAAATCCGACAGCTTCCTACCGTGGGAGCGACAATGTCAATACTAACGCAGGTGTGATGCGCTCTGATCAGTCCTATTTAGGTAGCTGGATGGAGAAAGGGAATTTCGTTCCCTACGAGGGAGAAAAATATAAGAGCACGCGCTTTTATGCTTTACACAAAACACTGCCAATCGGTAGTACTTTTAAAGTCATGATTCCTGGCAATAGCGGCTACTTTGATGTCAAAGTAGTGGGAAAGCTTGAAGCTGAAAAAGAGGCGATTGTGGCCCTCTCTTATGATGCTATCCGCCTTATGGAAGGAGGAGTTCAGCAATCAGAGGTAACTATTTACTATGATAAATAAGTAGCATTTGTTACTTTGGACGATATCTAAGCTGTAAGGATGACCTTGCAGCTTTTTTTTGCCTATGATATTTGTCAAAACAAGTCTAGAAGCGGCCTGGGATAAATACGTTGGTGATACCAATCACCGATTTTATGAGTTCTCGCAAATTACACTCATCATCATCTTGTATGAGGTGCTTGCCGCTATAGCCTTTGGCGATCGTATCAACTCCTATGGACAAGACGATATTTGGTTTCGCTTCTTCCATCAATATTTTCCTCTGGCTCGTATTGCTCTCGAAGCATGGGTACTCGTCTTTTATGGCAGACTCGCCTACTTAGATTGGTATGGAATACCGACCGAGGCTGAGAGAAAAAAGATGGCAGAGGAGAATAAAAAGAACCGCAACAAGAAGCCCAAAAAGAAGCAAAAGTTTAGAGAACGTGTGAACTGGTATTACTGGTTTGCAAACCTATTAGAGGGTTTTGTTTACGGTGCTTTGATTTACATCATCCTCAAATATGTAATCTTCTTTTTCCTCAATACCTTTTTAGGGGAAGTAAGTATTAGCACACCGCTAGACACCAATCCTATTCTAAGAGGTTATCAAACCAATGTGCTACAAGACATAGCGTTCTCCATAGGAAGTGGCTTTTATGAGGAAATTATTTTTAGACTCTTAATCTTCACTGTCCTACTGTTTTTAGGCAAACAGTTTAAACTATTTAAAGACGTCGAGACTGATGTCTATAAGCCGCATTCTGGCAGCAAAATCAGCTTTAAAAGGCCCAAATGGAAGACTAAGCAAAGTGGAGCGCTCAGCATGATTCTGTTTGCCTGCTTACTTTATTCCCTCTCCCACTCTATCCTGCCTTTCAGCGATCATTTCGGAATATTCCCCCTTTTGTTCCGATTCTTTTTTGGCTTAATCATGTACCGTATCTTTGTCTGGAGAAACAAAATTTCTGTGGTCATCTGGACACACATAATGTATAACCTTTTATACTTCGCCCTAGCTTAAACTGCTATATATCAATGATATACCCGAACATAGTCGCCACCATTGGCAACACTCCCCTTGTAAAGCTCAATCAAGTTGCTGAACACATCAAAGCAACGGTCGTCGCCAAAGTAGAATACTTCAATCCCGGTAATAGCATTAAGGATCGCATTGCGATCAAAATGGTTGAGGATGCCGAGAGAAGTGGCAAACTCAAGCCAGGAGGCACCATAATTGAGGGCACCTCTGGTAATACAGGTATGGGTTTGGCTCTTGCGGCTATCGTAAAGGGCTATCGTTGCATCTTTACCATGGCAGATAAGCAATCTCAGGAGAAGATTGACATCCTACGAGCCGTAGGTGCTGAGGTGATCGTCTGTCCCACGGCAGTGGAGCCGGAAGATCCTCGGTCTTACTACAGTGTTTCAGCCCGATTGGCTAAGGAGATTCCCAACTCACTTTATATGAACCAATATGATAACTTGAGTAATTGGCAAGCCCATTATGAGAGTACAGGTCCAGAGATTTGGGAACAAACTGAAGGCAAGATCACTCACTTGGTAGCGGGTATGGGTACCTGCGGGACTATCGTCGGGATTTCTCGATATCTGAAAGAGCAAAACCCAGACATTCAGATCGTAGGCATTGACACTTATGGCTCTGTCTTTCAAAAGCTACACGAAACGGGTGAATTCGATGAAAAAGAAATCTACTCTTATCTTACCGAAGGCATAGGCGAGGACATCGTCCCTGCTAATTGCGATATGTCTGCAATCGATAAGATCATCAAGGTTACTGATCAAGACTCTGCTTTGATGACACGTAAAATGGCCCGCACAGAAGGGCTTTTTGTAGGCTGGTCATGTGGCTCTGCGATGCATGGTGCCCTTGAATATGCACGTGATTTGCCCAAAGACGCTTTGGTAGTAGTTATTCTCCCCGACCATGGTACGCGCTATCTTGGTAAGGTATACAATGATGGTTGGATGCAAAACCATGACTTCTTAACTCAAGATAGTATCCTTACTGCCGGAGAGATTATTAAGCTCAAATCTTCCCAGAGCAATGTTTTGCTACTCGATGAGGAGCAGCCTTTGATGGAAGCGATTCAATTGATGCGCGAAAAAAATGTATCTCAAATTCCGGTTACCAAAGGAGGAGAAATCATCGGCAGTCTAAACGAAAGCCGTGTCCTCAATACCATCCTAGACAATCCTAGCCTTAAAAACGGCCCCATCAGTCAAGCCATGGGCGATGCCTTTCCATTCGTGCTTGAGACAACTCGCATGGACGTAATTTCTAAGCTAATCAACAAGGATACTCCAGCGGTTTTGGTAAAGAAGGATAACGGAGATATAGACATCATCACAGAGTACGATCTGATACAAGTACTTTCACGGTAAGTCGGAAAATTTTCAGTCTTGATGGTACGAATTCACGGACAAAACGGTTGCTTTTGCCCGTGAATTCATTAACTTTGGAATGAGCCCTTCCTCAGAATACCCTTACTCGACATGAACCGTATTGCCCTTATATTGGCCTTATTTCTGCCCGCTTGTAGCATTCTTTCCCCTGAAAATAACGAAGACTCATCTGCTCCTATGGGGGAGTATGAAGCCTCTTTTCCGAGCCTGAATTGGCAGCAAGGAGATACGCTCACTTTACCTAATTTTCAGTTTGGAGACTCACCTGAAGCTATTGGCTACGATTCAAGTCTGCAAATACCGGCCCAGGCTTTCAATCAAATGATGCCGTCTACGCTGCTTGAGCAGGCCAGTTTTGATAGTAGTGCTCAACATTTTCCGCTTGGGGCCTTATCGTTTAGCGAAGCTAAAAAAGCCTATATCATTGGAGTATATGAGGATTTCCATACCTTCCACACTCAGCTCTTTCTTTATGACTCGCTGGAGGAACGCTTTACCTACACCCAATCTTTGGCCTATCTGATTGGTGGGGGTGGCTTCTTAAGTGTCCGTAAGGCTTGGATGGCAGACATTAATCTTGACCAGCAACCCGACCTTATCTATCGTAAGGAAGAGCTATATAACTCACCCGACCCGGAGCATTCTTATTTCTTAGATACCCTGCGTGCTGAAGTATGGGATGGTGCTCGATTTAACACCTTCAGCATGGGAGACATTGCCCAATTCAAGGATGTCTTTGCGATGGAGGACTAAGCTTGGCTTTTTTATACTAATTCACCTTCTTG